>DATLGQ010000268.1:0-12863 GCA_035540435.1 Fimbriimonadaceae bacterium | reverse complement strand
CGGTGAGCCTGGCAGATGCCCTTCGGGTACTGGCCTGGGTGCGGTGGGGGGCTTCGGCGGAGCTGCGCCGTTTTCCGATCTCGCCGCGTCAGATCGATTCCTGGCTCACGACCCTGGAGATTCGCAGCAGTCATGATGAGTCGACGGCGGCCCGCCAACGGGCCGCCGAGCTGCGGGAGCACTTGAGTTCGCTCGCGTAGCGCGCCACACCCCGCATGCCGCGGGCAGCCATGGGGAGCCTGTGGGGCGATTCTGCGATCCCTGCAGGGGTCGGCGGGGCGGGGTGTGCCTCCTTGCCTCGGCCCTCCACTCTCCATAGAACGCGCCGCCACGGCGTTGGTGGCTGCCCACGAGAGCTGGTGAGCGGACAGCGACGCCAACGAGGCAAAATCCCCGCATGCAGCTTCGCATGTGGATGCTCGATGTGGCGCGGGAACAGGCGCCTACGCTCGACCACCTTCGGCAGTACGTCCAGTTGACGCAGGAGGCTGGATTCGATGCCTTGGGCCTTTATCTCGAGCATCGCTTCGCGTACCCGAGCACACCATGGGCCCATGGGGAGGGCTGCGTCACGCCGGACATGATCCGAACTCTGCGGAAAGAGTTTCCGGGGATCCAGCTCATTCCGTTCGTGAACCTGCTGGGGCACTTCGAGGGCATGCTCTACACGGAGCACGGCAAGCGTTACCGAGAAGAGCTGTTCCAGGGGATGCAGGCCGATCCGTCGAATCCCGAGTTCGTGCGATTGGCGGAGTCGATCCTCGACGATGCGGTGGAGATCTTCGATTCGGAGATCGTGCACATCGGGGGCGACGAGACCTGGCAATTGGGGGCTTGCCCGAATTGCAGAGCGCTGGTCGAGGGAGCGGGCGAAGGCAAGGATGGCAAGGCACTGGTCTATGGCCGGCACTTCGGGCCGCTCGCCGAGCGCGTCATACGGGCGGGGCGGCGTCCGGCGGTCTGGGGCGACATGTTCCTGGATCATCCGGATGCGCTCGAGTGGATGCCTGAGGAGACGCTCGTGTTCGACTGGCAGTACTTCAAGGGTTGCCGGGAGACGAGCCGTAGGTTCGTCGAGCGTGGCTTCGCGGTGGTGGGGTGCCCGGCTCTCCATACCTACAACGCCACCTGGATGCACATTCCTCAGAGTGAGCAGAACGTGCGTGAGGTCACCGGTGACGTGGAGGCTCTGGGCGCCTACGGAGTCTGTGTGACGACGTGGGAGAACGGGCTCTTCGGCGCATACGACACGCTCTTTCCGGCGATCCGGGCGTGCGGCGAAATCGTGCGCGGGGGGGATGGCCGGTTTTTAGCTTCGTACCTTCGGCAGGGGGAGCGGCACGAGGAGTGGGCGAGGCTCATGGGTTGCGAGCTTCAGGAGGCCGGCGGCACGTTCGCCTTCGGAGGCATCCGAAGCTCGCTCAAGGTGCGACTGTTGCTCAACGCCAATCCGTTTTTGGCGTGGCTCCATCATGCCGACGAGCTCGGCGGCAACGTCGGGGAAAGGGCCCTCGACATTATCGAGCGGGCGATCGCGGTGGCGCCCGACGAGGCGACGAAGGGTGTCAGCCGCTTCGCCCGAGGGGCCGTCGAGTTCGTGCGGCTGGCCGAGGAGGCGCGGCGAGAGTATGCGGAGGGGCGCCCCGAGAGCGCGATCGGGAAGCTCGCCCCGACCCGGCTGATCTTCGAGGAACTGGGGCGCATCGCCCGCGACACGCATCAAAGGATCGGGGGGAGCCTCGCCGACATCGAGCGGGCGCGGGTCGCGAAGGAGCACGTCGAGCGGGTGATCCAGCGCATTCGACAGTTTGGGGACGGGAGCCTGGGATACCTGCCGGCGTTCGAGCACCTGACGCACCACAAGTTCATGCCGCACGATCAGGCCGCGTGGTGGCTCATCAATCGCTGGGCGAATCAGTGAATGGACCTCAAAGGATGCCACTGCGCAGCAGGTCCTTGAGCATCAGCAGGCCGATCAGTCGATCGTCTTCGACGACCGGCATATCGCCGATCTGCTTGGGGTAGTTCTGGAACGACTCCAGGGCCTCGACCGCGAGCAGATCCGGGTCGATGACGGCGACGTTGCGGGTCATAAGATCTTCCGCAGTCGCCTCGAAGGGGCGTTCGGATCCGACGAAGTGACGGCGAAGGTCTCCGTCGCTGATCAAACCGAGCAATTCACCGTTTGCTCCGGCGACACAAGCCGCGCCAACACCCGCCTTCGAAATCGAGCGCATCACCTCGATCACGGGTTCCTCCGGCGACACCAAGGCCATGTCGGAGCCGGCCCGCATGACGTCCCGAACCCGGAGGAGGAGCCGGCGGCCCAAGGTGCCGCTGGGATGAAAGCGGGCGAAGTCCTCCTTGGTGAACTTGCGGCGTTCCATGACCTCGACCGCGAGCGCGTCGCTGAGGGCCAGCATGACGGTGGTGCTGGTCGTGGGGGCGAGGTTGTTCGGGCACGCCTCATGGACCACGCCGGTGTCGAGGACCAGATCGGCCAAGAAGCCGGCGCTGCTGCGCAGCCTGCCGGTGATGAGGATGGTTCTAGCGCCGATCGCCCGCAGAGAGGGGAAGAGGCGCACGATCTCGTCGGTCTCGCCACTGTGGGTGTAGAGGAGGACGACGTCTCGGCCGGTCACCATTCCGAGGTCTCCGTGGACGGCCTCGGCGGCATGGAGGAAGAGTGACGGCGTGCCGGTGGAGCTGAGGGTGCCGGCCGTTTTGCGGGCGATATGGCCGGACTTGCCGACTCCGCAGGTGATGACGCGTCCTTGGCAGGAGAGGATGGTTTCGACCGCCTGCTCGAATGGTGGTCCGAGGTGGTCGGCCAAGTTCTGGATGGCGCTGGCCTCCTCCAACAGCACCCGGCGGATCGTGCTCACGCTGCTATTGTGCCACTCCCCCTCCTCATCCGGCACGACCGGTCGGGGAGAGGAGGGCGAGTGGAGGCGTAAACTCACGCGGTGCTGCAGCGTTTGCGAGATCATCTGGAATCCACCGGGCTGATACCGCCGGGGGCGCGTGTGCTCGTGGGCTACAGCGGCGGCGCCGACAGCACCTGCATGCTGCACCTTCTGGCGAGCCTGCCGATCGACGTGGTGGCGGCGCATCTGCACCACGGCCAGCGAGAGGAGGCAGACGACGAACTGGCGCGGTGCGAGGCGTTTTGTCAGACGCTGGACGTGCCGTTTCTTCCGGGCCGGGCGGATGTGCCGGCCATCGCCGCCCAGATGGGGATGGGGCTGGAGGAGGCCGGGCGACATGCTCGATACGAGTTCTTTCGTCAGGCGGCATTCCAGACGCAGTGCACCCTCATCGCCACTGGCCACACCCGGGACGACCACGTAGAGACGGTGATCCTGAACCTAGCTCGGGGCTGCGGCCTGTCCGGGCTGGCAGGGATTCCTCCCCAGCGTGAGGCGATCGTGCGGCCAATGCTCATCTTCACCAGGATGGACACGCGCGCCTTTTGCGACGAGCTCGGACTGTGGTACCACGACGATCCCGCCAACGACGACGTGGACTTCGCGAGGGCGCGGATTCGCCACCGGGTGCTGCCAGAGCTTCGGCTGGTGAACGCCCGGGTCGATCAGGCGGTTCACCGGCTGAGCCAGATGGCGCACGAGGAGGACCTGTTTCTGGATTCGGCGGCGGCTGCTGGGCTGGAGAGGTGCGAGCGGTCGCTGAACGGCCACCTGCAGTTTCTGACGGCCGACGTGGAGGCGGCCTTCGATGGGGGTCTGATGAGGCACCTGCCGCCGGTGCTGCTCAAGAGGGGCATCCGGCTTATTGCCCGGCTCCTGGGGGCAGAGCTGAGCCACGACCAGACGCTCAGGATCGCAGAGGGCTTGCGAGACGAAGGCCGAGGCTCGGTGACTGCCGAGGGCGGGGAAGTGGTTATCGAGTGGACGAAGGCGGCGGTTCACGCGCGACGGCTAAGGGCTCCGGAGCCGTTTCGTTACAACCTGACGGTCCCAGGCGAGACCGAGAGCGACGAGTTTGGCTGGCGATTCGTGGCGCGCGAAGCTGCGCCTCAGGAGTTGACGCCGGATTCGCACAACCTCTCGGTCCTTCTGGACCGGGCCGCAGTCAACGGCGTGCTGCACTTCCGCACATTCAAGGCGGGCGACGTGATCCAGCCCTTGGGCTTGGATGGACAAAAGAAAGTGGCGGATGTGTTTTCCGACGCGCACCTGACCGAGGCGGCGCGCAGGAGACTGCCGGTGGTGTGCGACATGCTGGGCCCGGTGTGGTTGCCGGGTCTTTGTATCGCCGAGCGAGTGAAAATCACTCCCTCGACGTCTCTCGCAATAGCCTTGCGCTTCGAACCACTTTCGCAAGCCGATAGCCATAATAAGGAAACGGCGTAGGTGAAGCGGTCGTAACCCTAGCTAGAGACCTCATCTTCTCCTCCGGAGGCGCCTTGAACAAAGCTGCGAGAACCTTATTCCTATCCCTGTTTGTCGTCATCCTCGGCATCGTCTTCCTGAACATGCTCAGCGGCACGACGCCGTTCATGTCCAGCCAGAAGATCGAGGAGTTCGACACCACGCGCCTTCATACGGAGATGGAGAACATCAAGGAGGCGTCGTGGCAGCAGGACGAGATCAGGGGATCGCTTACCGACGGCACCAAGTTTGTGGCGCGAGCCTATCCAGTGGAGACACCTGCCGGGGCGCAGCTTCTGGAGTCTTTCCAAGCGAAGGGAGTCCCCCTCAAGCTGGAACGTCCTCCCTTTACGCAAGGGCTGATCGGCATCCTGTCGATGATCGCCTTTCCGGTGATGATCGTGGCGCTGCTGTACTTCTTCGTCCTGCGACCGGCTCAGATGGGCGGCAACCAGGCGATGAGTTTTGGCCGCAGCAAGGCCAAACGGGTGGGTGAGACTGGACCGAAGGTGACCTTCGAGGACGTGGCGGGCATCGAGGAAGCCAAGGCCGAGCTTTTCGAGATCGTAGACTTTCTGAAGAACACGAAGAAGTACGCGGCCCTGGGCGCGAAGATCCCGAAGGGCATTCTTTTGACAGGTCCCCCCGGCGTCGGCAAGACCCATCTTGCGCGGGCGATCGCGGGCGAGGCCGGCGTTCCGTTCTTCCACATCAGCGGCTCCGACTTCGTGGAGATGTTCGTCGGCGTTGGCGCGGCCAGGGTGCGCGACCTCTTCGAGACTGCCAAGGCGCATCGTCCGAGCTTGATCTTCGTGGACGAGATCGACGCGGTGGGACGCCAGCGTGGAGCGGGTTTGGGTGGTGGTCACGACGAGCGCGAGCAGACGCTGAACCAGCTTCTGGTCGAAATGGACGGCTTCGATCCGAATTCGGGAGTCATTCTCATCGCGGCCACCAACCGGCCGGACGTGCTCGACCCTGCTCTATTGCGCCCGGGGCGATTCGATCGACAGATCGTGGTGGATGTGCCGGACGCCAAGGGGCGGGAGGACATTCTTCGCATTCACGCAAAGGGCAAGCCGCTCGATACGGACATCGAGATGGGCGTGCTGGCCAAGCGGACGCCGGGCTTTACGGGCGCGGATCTCGCCAATATGCTCAACGAGGGCGCGCTGCTGGCGGCTCGGCGGGGACAGTCGAAGATCACCATGCCGGACCTCGAGGAGGCGCTGGATCGCGTGATCGCGGGTCCGCAACGCAAGAGCCGGGTGCTCGATGGCAAGGAGCGAGAGGTCATCGCCTACCACGAGGCGGGCCATGCCATCGTGGGGGAGCTGCTGGAGCACTGTGACCCCGTTCACAAGGTTACGATCCTGCCGCGGGGGATGTCGCTAGGCTCGACATGGTCCCTGCCAGAGACGGACAAGTACCTCGTGAGCGAACAGGAACTGCTGGACGACATCGCGAACCTGTTGGGCGGGCGTGTAGCCGAGGAAGTGGTCTACGGCGAGGTGTGGACCGGCGCGACGAACGATCTGGAGCGGGTGACCCGTATTGCGAGGGCGATGGTCTGCGAGTACGGCATGAGCGAGCGGCTGGGCACGCTGGCCCTTGGCCGTCGCAGCCACAATCCGTTCCTGGGCCGCGACTACAACGACGAGCGCAACTACTCGGAAGAAGTGGCCAAGATGATCGACGAGGAAGTTCGCTCGATCGTGGACGCCCAGCACCGACGCGCCACCGAGATCCTCACCATCAACCGCGCGAAGCTGGACAAAGTAGTGGTGGCGCTGCTGGAGCGTGAAACCCTGAACCGGGAAGAGTTCTTGGCGGTGATGGAGGGGGCGGCTCTTCCTGAGCTCGCGCGCAACAAGATCGACCGGCACGAGCCGCCGACGGAGAAGGAGGCCAAGGAAGAGAAGGAGCGCAAGCCTGCTGCGCCTCCCCGGCTCGAACCGGGACCGGCCTCGGGCTAGGCTGTCACGCGCTCACCCGAGTCCCTCGGAGCGTGTGTTATACTCGTTTCTCGACTATGGCGCAGACCATGGACCATGCGGCGACCTACCAACGAGCGTTCGAGATGCGCTGCGAGGGTCGTTACGACGAGGCCAAAGCCGAGTTCGAGAAGATCCTGGCCGCCGACCCGACGCACGCCGACGCTCGTTGGCAACTGGGGCTCATTCAGGGTTTCGAGGGCGACTTTGAAGGCTCACTTTCCACGCTGTCCTCCGTGGTGCAGGCCAACCCGCAGCACCTGAAGGCCAAGTACGATCTGGCCATGACGCACATGATGCTGGGCGATTACGACCAGGCATGCGCGCTGCTCAAAGCCATCTTGGCGGTCGATCCCGATAACGAGGATGCGAAGCGCCAGGCCATCTACTGCCCCTAGGACTATAGGATCCCGAGAATCTTCTGGTTGCCCACGGTCCGCACGTGGCGGTACGTCTTGCCTTTGTAGGTGAGGGTGCTGCGGATCTCGATGGTGCCGCTCAGAAGCGGGCCATCGGTGACCCTTACCGACTGCTGCACTTGACCCACCGGCAGCGAGAAAGTGGTTGGCCACGAGATCTTGTTCGCCTTGGCGTAGCTGACGACGTAGTCGACGGCGCCGTCGAAGGCATGTTCCACGATCTTGGCGTCCTCGCGCCGCGTCTGCTTTTGCCGCACCGCGCCACTCAGGTCCAGCATCATCAGAACGAACAGCAAGGTCGCGCTCAGCATGATCAGAGCGAGCACCGAGATGCTGCCACGGCGCAGTCTCACCGCCAGTTTCTCCAGTGGACTGAACGCGTGACCTGAATGGTCTTCGATCGGGTCCCGGTGGCACCTGCGCCAGCCGGAGCCGAACCACGTACTGTAAACGTGGCGAGACGTCTGGACCTGTCCACGCTGAGGTCGACGCGCGTCACGAGGGGAACTCGCCGCCGGCTATCGAAGTAATAGGCGAACTTGCGATCGAGATCACTGGAAGTGGGATCGGAGGTGCCGGTGACTTCGGCGCGCCAGATGGCGCCCGAGCCGGACTTGTAGGTGGCGCCGGTGCCGGCAGGATAGAACCAGACGTACTTGCCGCCGAGGTAGACCTCGATCCCGAGCTCAACCAATGACGGATCGTACAGATCGATCCTGCCGTCGACGTTGACGTCCACTCCTTTCTCGGGCATTCGGCAGCGCAATGCAATCGAGGATCCCGAGGTGATCACTTCGCAATCTTTAGCGTTGCGGATGGTGCGTTCCAGCTCGTCCGCGACTTCATTGGCCTGGTCCAGCACCTCCGCGGTCGAGTAGGCATTGGTGAGTCGAACGGCGGCGAAGCCGTACATGGCGGCCATAGTCCCCACTACGAGTGACGTCAGGGCCACACAGAGCAGCGTCTCGGCGAGCGTCATTCCCCTTGTTCGTTTCATTGCTTCCTCACGATGGTCCATATCGTTGCCTGGTCCGACCGGGTCCCCGCACGACGGACCTCCTGCCAGGTGGCGGTGCCGACGACGTCGAACAGATCGCTGGTCGATCCTGCGCGGGCCGTGATACCGATCGAGTAGTTGACCGGCTCAGTCATCCCGTGGGGGGTGGCGGTCCAGTTGATGGTGGCGGTGGAGATCGACCCGCCGCTGGCGTCCGCACGCACCTGCTCAATCCGTTGCTGGAGCAGAGACAGGGCCTGCGAGCGTCTCACGGCGTATTCGGAGTTTCGACCTGCTCGAGCGACCGCGTCCAGCAGCGCGCCCGACACGATTGCGATGAACACAAGCGCGACCATGATTTCGACCAAGCTCGTGCCCCGTCTCACGCGCGCTCTCATGCCTAAAGCATCGGCACGAAGGCATTTTTGCAAGAGCCGGTAGATGTGCGTGTGGGCGGGCTGGCCGCCATCCTGAGGCTCCCTCTCGGCGCTGGCACCTCCGAAGTGCGGGCCGTGCAGGAGGAGACACGTGGCCGTCACCATGCGCCCTCTCGGCGCGGGCACCCCCCGAAGTGCGGGCGTTATGAGGGTGCCTTCAGCTTGTTCTGCGACCCCTGCCGGGGTCGTGCAGCTTGGGGCCGCTCTATCCGGGGTCTATCGACCCCGGGCTAACGATCTGCCACGCTTCGGCGTAGGACCCTCCACCCTGGGTCTTCGATCCTCGGGGCTACCGATCTGCCACGTCTTCGGCGTGGGGGTGTTATCAGTGGGCCATCGATCCTGCTCTAAGTTCTGCACGCCTTCGGCTTTGGAACACTCCGCCGTGGGTTTTCGATCCCGGGGCTAACGATCTGCCACGCCTTCGGCGTGGGGCCCCTCCACCCTGGGGTCTTCGATCCCCGGGCTAAGTTCTGCCACGCCTTCAGCGTGTGAGTTCAACGTACTCCCGCCAACTGGCGGTGTTCAGTGCGTGAAGACGGGCATTTCTCACGTCTAGATCTGCCAAGCCATCGGTGGCAGCCCTCCACGCCCGCGCTGACCCAGAGCCGTTGGGGCGAAGGGGAGCCGGGCGACCTGCAAAAGTACCGGCTCCCAGCCGAAGGTTATGAGGGGAACCGTAAACGCAGCCCGATGATGACCCTCAAGGCTCGATCAGCCCGTGTCGAACGACGCGCCCTTACGGTGCGGTGGATGGCCGCCGCTGCGCTGGGTGTGCTACTGCTGTTTTCCGGCGCGCATCCGTTTGCCTTGCTGCTGACGGGGGTTCTGCTTGCGGCGGGTGCGGCTCTCGAGCTGGCTTGGCGCCTGCCTCGACTTGCGCCGGCGTTTGTTCCTGCCAGCTTCGGGCTACGAATCTTCGACGGGGTTCTTCTGATCGGCGCCTCCTTGCACCCGGCCGTGAGGGCCGACAATCTGTGGTTGGCGGCGGTTCCGCTCGTGCTGATCGAATCGCATGTTCACCGCAATCATCGCCGGATGGTCCTGACGATCGGCATCTTCGGCCTTGCGGCCGGACTGGTGTATCTCCTCGGCGGGTTCTCCGCCGGGCAGTTCATGCTGGCGGCGTCAGGGCTGGCTCTGGTGAGCGTTCTGTCGATCATCGTGGTGGCCATGAGCGCCCGGGAAGAGAAGCTGGCGCGCCACGACAGTCGGTTCGGAGCCATGATCTCCTGCTCGTCAGCTTTGGCGACGAGCCGCGATCTTGCCGCGATGCTCTTCCAGACACTCAAGGTGGCCGTGAACGAAGTCCAGGGAGATGCCGGATACGTGATGCTGGTCGATGAGCAGCACGCGGGACGATTGCGCAGCGAGGTGGCCTTTGGCGCCCATGGCGAGTTCGACTTTCCGGAGAGCCTGGCGGTCGGCGCCGGGCTTTCCGGCTACGTCGTCCAGATGTCGCAGCCCATCGCGATCCAGGGCACCGACGGGCGGAGCCTGGAGTGTGACGGGATCGAGTCTACGGCCGCAGCCGCCATCAGCGTTCCGCTGACCTCGCGCGTCTACATCGGCACTCACGACGCCAGCCGGGAGCAAACCCTCGGGGCCCTGACGGTTTTGGGCGGAACCGGGGGCGCGTCGTTTGGGGCCGACGACATGGAGCTCCTACGCAGCATTGGCTCGCTCATGGCCGTCGCGGTATCGAATGCGCGGATGGAAGGCAGGCAGCGAGCCACCTTCCTGCGCACTTTGGAAAGCCTTGCGACTGCTCTCGAAGCTCGCGACGACTACACGCGCGGCCACTCGCAGCGGGTTTGCGAATTGTCACTACTGATCGCGGAACACCTCGGCTTCAGCGAGGAGGCGATGGAAGAGCTTCGGGTGGGCACCATCCTGCACGATATCGGCAAGATCGGCGTTCCCGATGCGATCCTCAACAAGCCGGGCCGGCTGACGGAGGAAGAGTTCGCGATCATGAAGGCCCACCCGGTCATCGGCTACGACATCTGCCGGCCCCTGATGCTAACCGAAGGCGTGCTGCTGATCATCCGCAACCACCACGAGAAGCTGGACGGCAGCGGCTATCCGGACGGCCTGAAGGGCGGAGAGCTTCCGCCGTCGCTGCGGATCGTGTGCGTGGCCGACGCGTTCGATGCCATGAGCTCGCGGCGCCCCTACCGCGGAGTGATGGACATCGGGCACGTGCTCGCCGAGCTCAACAAGGGAGCCGGCGTCCAGTTTGACCCGGTGGTCGTCGAGGCGCTGCGCGATCTTCTGCCGACCGAAAGGGTTCAAGCTTGCTATCGATCCTGCTGGGGCGGGGAGGCGGCTGCATGAGGATTGAGCCGACCAACCTCTCACTCGGTCTCGACATCGGCTCGAACCTTGCCAAGCTGATCGTGGCTCGCAACCTGGCGGGCCAAATCGCCATCCAGCGGGCCGGCGCCGTTCGTATCCCGCTAGGGATGGTCGAGGGGGGCGTCATTCGTCACCCGCGAGGGTTTGGCAAGCTGCTGGGCAAGTGGGTGAGGACCTTCGGCGTCTCGGGGACGCCCACCGTATTTTCGATTCCCAGCGACATGGCGGCCCTCAGGTGGATCGCGCTGCCCCCGTTGGAGGGGGAGGAGCGGCGGAACGCGGCGCGCATCAAAGTGCGGCGACATCTGCCGTTCTCAGTCGAGCGTGCCTACATCGAGGCGACCCAGCCGGAGGCTCCGGCACCTGGAAACCTCGGTCAGTCCCTGGTGGTGGCGGTGCGCAAGGACGTCGTCGACAGCCGGGCCGAGGCGGTCCACCATGCTGGCTTGACGCCTGTCGCGGCGGAACTGGAGGCTCAAGCCGTCTTGAGGGTCGTCGAGCGAAGGCTCCTGGAGCGCAGCGCGATGTGGCGACATGCGTCTCTCACGATCATCGATGTTGGGGGCCACCAGACCCAGATGTACGTGGTGCAGAACCAGAGTCTGCAGTTCATTCGCAGCGTGCGCTTCGGGGGCGATCTGCTGGCGGCTGCCGTGGCGAAGGCGCTGGGGTTGGCGCTTGCCGATGCCGCGGAAGTTCTCGCTGCTCCCACGACCTATTTACGTGCGGACGGCTTTCTGGTGGCTGAGTGGGAGGAATCCACCGCAGTCGTCAGCGTCTCGGGGGAGCTGGACAAGCTGGTGCGCGAGTTCTTGCGCCTACTTCGCTACTTCCGCTCGCTGCATCCCGAGCGCAGCTACTCCGGCATCTTGGACCATATGGTCTTGTCCGGAGGTCTTGCAGGCCTGAGTGGCTTCCTGGAGTATCTCGGCGCAAATCTGGGTCTTCGAATCGAGACGGCCAGCCCTTTCGCCGGCCTGCTGGCGGAAGTCGATCAGGACGGCTTCCAGGAGGTTTCCCAGCGGCAGGAGACGTATACGGTCGCGGTGGGTTTGGCACTCTCGGGTATGGAGCGCAAGCACGAGCTTGCGCCAGGGGGGGAACTTGAACGTGAGTTCGAGTGGCAGCGCGCCGCCTAAAACCCGGTCGATCAATGTTGGCGCGAACCTGTTGGCCGAGTGGGCCTCCGATCAGGTGCGCCTGCGGGCCCAAGCGACCAAGCTGGCGCTTGGCGTCGCGGCCTGCGTGTGCGTCGCCGCCTCGATCGTCGTCGCCCTGAACCGGATGCACTCCGGCGTCAGAAGCGACATGCACGGGCTGGCCGCGAAGCTCCAGGCTTTGCGCGAGGAAGTGCGCCTGGCAGAAGCCGAGAAGACGGTTCTCGAGCCCAAGCTGGCGATCCACGCCATGCGAGAGCGCACACGAGGCTATCTGGAGCGCTTCTTGGGCGAGGCCTATGGAGTCCTGGCAGCGGGTTCACGCGACATGTCCTTCAATGGCGTGCGTATCGAGGTCCACGCGGCAGAAATCGTGGTGGATGCGCGAGCGGACGCAAAGGACTATTCGGTAGTCGAATCGTTCGCCAGAAGGGCGGGCGCCCTTCCGTCGAAGTTCTCGGGGATTTCCAGCACCCGGCCGAGCGATGTACTTGGTCCGGAGGGGGTCGCCTTCAACTACCTGAAGCGGGTGAAGGTGGAGGAATGAGTTCTCCGGTGTTCCTGCATGCCGGTACGGTGACCGCCTTCCGCAAGGCCGCCTTGGTCGTCGCGCTCTTGAGCGCCGCGGCGGTTGTCTTTTCCGGATTGCGACTGGCGCAGGGGTCACTTGCCCGCCGGAGCATGGCGGAGGAAGTAGCCCTGCACCAGGCCACGCTGACTCAGTTGCAACAGATAGCCGAGCAGGGCAGGCGTCTGCGGCAGGATGCGAAGCCGGTTTCGGTCGAGGTCGTGGCCGCCCTACAATCGCGACTCGAGCGAGCAGCCAAGACGCAGGGCTGTCGCATCGAAGAGTTTCAGGCCTCGCCAGATCGCTCGCCGTACCTCAGCGCGTATCGTCTGGGGGATCCGGACCAGGGGTGGGAGCAGGTTGCGATCCGACTGCGGATAACCGGCGACGTGCGATCCGTATCCCGGGTGCTGGACGTGCTGCGCGAGTCGGACGCGCCGCTGGAGATGGATTCGCTCGACATCACTCGGACGAGCGCGGACGACTATGGCCGGGCCAGTGTTGCCGCCGGTGTCGTTATGCGGGTGTTGCTGAGGCAGGGA
>DATLGQ010000267.1:0-6429 GCA_035540435.1 Fimbriimonadaceae bacterium | reverse complement strand
GCTTCGAGAGCCAACCTTGGGGGTAGCCCGCACACGCGGCGGTCAACACGTTGCCGCGCAGCACCTGATCGAAAGCCCACTCCAGGAGCTCGGCCTCCAGGGAAAACCCCTCGAGCCGCAGCCCGTGCCGCACCAGAGCATCTGGGACTTCGCAGAGGCGCGGCGACGACCTGCGCACAATCGACAGGGCCGATGACCAGTTCCCTTTGGGGAGGTTGGCGCTTCTGGGAGCTCCTCTGAGATAGAGCGCTGCCAGCGTCGCCCGGGGCACCAGGTCTTCTTCATCCATGACTTTAATACTCTACCACAAGGCGGCCGATCATCCGCATGGCGGGGCCCGTCCTACTTCGAGCGCTGGCCTCATAATCTAAGAAAGCTATGTTCTTCACCGGCCGATCGAAGCACCTGCCGTACCTGAGCGACTATGTCGAGCACGCGGTGCGACAAAAGCAGCGCGACGCGAGCCCCGCGGGCGCCTTGGTGGGCTTTCTGCTGGTCCTGGGAGGCATAGTGGCCGCGCTCGGGGTCGTGCTTACCTTGCCGCTGCTCCTGCGAGTGGCTGTGCTCATCGGGGCGATCTCGCTGGTTCTCGCGTTCAGCAACGTCCGGATCTTCAAGAAGAAAAGCCCCCTGACCGCAGCGGACCGGCTGCGGGAGGAGGCAGCCGACGTGGCGAACACCTTCCACGCCTCCATCCAGAGGCGCAAGCTCCACAAGGACCTCCATCCGGCGGCCGGGGAGCTCCTGGAGCTCGCAGCCTGGCAGTGGCAGCGATGCCGCACCCTGCTGGAAGGACCCTACTGGAACCAGGAAGATCTCCCCTCTCATTGGTTGGCGCTCCGGAACCAGACCCAGTTCGCCATCGAGCAAGCGATGAACGAAGTGATCGTGCTCTTGCGAGACGCCCACCAGTTCTCTCCCCAAAAGGGCATGCTGGAGGAGGTGGTCGAGGAAGTGTTCGAAGAGTGGCGTGGCCGCAAGCGCGAAGCGGTCTCCCGCTATCCGGTCGCCTACGAACCTGCCCGCGCAATCGTGGAGAAGATGCAGAAACTGGTCAACGAGTTCGAGAAGGCGACGGAGGATCTCGCGCGGGAGGAGGCCACCTCCGATCAGTTTTCATCCAGCCAGGCCATGGATATGTGTCTCAGCGAACTGCGTACCATCCGGCACGCAGAGGACGAGCTGCGCGAGAATCTGCACGGCGGCGCCTGAGTAGCCGGGACCCCCAGCCCCGCCGCGCCGTCTAATGAGACATGGTTGCTCTCTACGCGCTCGCCATCCTGCCGCAAGCTCTGCCCCAAAGCCCATGGACCGGCTACTCCGGCATGCCCACCCTCAGCGCCGGCAGCTCGGTCGTGCAGACCGTCAGCCACAGCGTCACAGCCGAGGTCGACGACACTCACGCCAACGTCACCACCGTCACCGTTTTCAAGAACCTGACCGCCCAGGAGATTCGCGCTAACCTCGACGTACCCAAAGGCACCCTCGCCGGCGCCGACAATGACGGAGAGGCCAAGTTCGACATCGACGTGCGCTGGGATGACAAGCCGGCCGGCCTCCGGTCTGCTGGGGCTACCTTAAGGATCGAACGGCGTAGTGGCCCCTTCGGCCCAGCCTACAGCCGGGCGAGCAGCGGCGAGGTGGTGCTCAAGCCGAGCGCGACTCATTCGGTCAAGACCAGCTACAAGGTTCCGGTTGGAAAAGCGGGGTTCGATCGCAAGCAGCGCCTGGTGGCGTACCTGCTGCAGGGCGAGGAGCCGGTCGGGACCCTCAACGTGACCTTCCGGTACCGCGGCAAGACCGTCTTCAACCTGCCGCAAATGCATCCGAAGGAGTGGCCCTGGCAGGTTGGGGAGCGGGGCGCCTTCATTCGACACCGGGAGTTCGCGCCCGGCAACACCCTCGTGTACCTGACGTACTACCCGGGCGGATTCCAGCGCATCGGGGGCTAAGCGGCCATAGGTACTCTGCATAGTTCATGAGCGTCGTCCAAGTGATCCCCATAGGTGGAGTCGGTGAGATCGGCAAGAATTGCACGGCTATCCGCCAAGGAGACGACATCGTCGTCATCGACTGCGGGCTGACCTTTCCGAACGAGGAAATGCTCGGAGTCGATATCGTCGTCCCCGACTTCACCTACCTGATCGAAAACAAGAAGCATCTTCGAGGCATCTTTCTCACGCATGCGCATGAGGATCACGTCGGGGGCCTGCCCTATCTGCTTCCCCACGTGGACTGCCCGGTCTACGCCACCGAGTTCACTCACGCGCTCATCCGCAACAAGCTCGAAGAGAAGCTGGACGTCCGGAGCTTGAAGCTCAAGACGTTCAAGCCGGGCGATGTCCTGGAGGCGGGGGCATTGTCGGTCGAGCCAATCCGCATCACCCACTCGATCCCCGACACCTGCGCCATGGCCGTACGAACGGCGCATGGCATCGTCCTCCTGTCGAGCGACTTCAAGTTCGACTTCACGCCCGTCGACGGCAAGCTCTCCAACATCGCTCGGTTAGGTGAACTGGGCAAGGAGGGTGTGCTGCTCCTTTTGAGCGACTCCACCAACGTCGAGCGCCCCGGCTGGGGACCGAGCGAGC
Organism: Fimbriimonadaceae bacterium; assembly: GCA_035540435.1. Classification (GTDB taxonomy): domain Bacteria; phylum Armatimonadota; class Fimbriimonadia; order Fimbriimonadales; family Fimbriimonadaceae; genus DATLGQ01. Next base: position 3,838 of record DATLGQ010000267.1, on the reverse strand, counting down.
GCGAGGTCAGTGCCGGCCTCCGCAAAGTGTTTCTCGAATCGCCCGGACGCGTGCTGCTCACGACCTTCGCCAGCAACATCCACCGGATGCAGCAGGTCTATGAGGTCGCGGCCGACACCGGGCGGAAGGTCGCGGTCGTGGGCCGCCGCATGGAGCAGAACATCGAGACCTGCGCAAAGATGGGCTACCTCGATTTACCGAAAGGGGTGGCGGTCCGTCTGGACGATCTGCGCCACTACCAGCCCCACCAGATCGCGATCCTCACCACCGGCAGCCAAGGCGAGCCTATGTCGGCGCTGGTTCAGATGTCCAAGGAAGAATACTCGCGTCTGCGCATCCAACCAGGCGATACCCTCATCTACTCCGCTCGCCCGATACCCGGCAACGAGGCGGCCATCTGGCGGACCATCAATCGGCTCTTCAAGCAGGGCGCGCGCGTCGTCTACGAGAGCGCAACCCCGATTCATGTGTCCGGTCACGCCTACCAGGAGGAGTTGAAGATGATGGTGAACCTCACCCGCCCCTACTACCTGGCGCCGGTTCACGGCGAGCCCAGACATCAGTATCTCTACAACCAGATCGTGCAGGACATGGGCTACCCCGAGCAGCGCCTCTTCACCCTGCAAGACGGCGTGCCGCTCTGCATGGACGACACCAAGGCCTGGTTTGGCGACCCTGTCCCGTGTGGCCGAGTGTTGGTCGACAACAGCGGCACCCCCGGCATCAGCGATGAGGTGCTTCGTGATCGATATCACGTGGCCAAGGACGGGCTCATCGTCATCACGGTCGTCATCGATCCGGAGAAAGGCGAGTTGGTCGGTGATCCCGTGCTGCAGGCACGCGGCTTCCACGGACCGGACGGGACCCTCGACCGGGCGCACGACATCCTCTGGGACGCGCTTCGAGCCTTGAACCGGGAGGAGCTGCGCGACGTGAACAAGCTGCGGCACGACATGACCGACCTCGTGCGCCGCTTCATCCATAAGCGCGCGTCCCTGCGCCCGCTCGTGCTGCCGACGATCGTCGAGATCTAGAAGAAGTCCATGCAGTACGTCGGCCTGGGCGTCAGCAGCTTGGCCGCTTCGGCAAGCCCCTGCACCGAGCCCTGCACCGTTCCCTGTGCTGCCAGCTCGAGCAGCGACGGCTCTCCCAAAAGAGCCTGGCTGAAGCGCCGGATGTCGAGGCGCAAATCGCCCAAAGAGGCCGGCTCGACCGAAACAGCGCCGTTGCCGAAGTTGACCCGCCAGGGCCCGCGGTTTTCGGGCGCCACCTCGTCTTCCACCTGAAAGGTGAACTCCCCGGCGACACCCGCCACAGGCGCAAGCGCCTCCAACGCCGCCGGCACGTGGATCGCCCGGTACATGACCGGACGCGCCAGCGTGAACGACACCGCTTGATCTACATACGAGGCGAGGAAAGGCGAGTTCGACGGTTCGTACCAGGACATCGCCGTCTTGTTGGAGGCGAGCGAACCGATGAAGCTCAGCAGTCCCTCGTAGCCGCGAGGCGACGCCCACGCCACCTCGCTGACCATCTGCTCTTCCCAGAACGCGCCCTGCACATGCACCACCGCGTAGGCTTCCGGCGGCTCTCCGATCGCGTAGACACGGGTCTTACCGCCGGTTCCTTGCGCCACCTGCTTCCATTGGAAGGCAGAGCGCAGGTTCAAGCCCGAATAGCGGCGGGCGAAGGCCAGGTAGACCGGCTCGACCTCGGGCCAGCCATCCGGCGGCAGGAGGCGCGCCCTCAGCCCATCCCTCAAGACCGGGAGCCGCCCCTGCGGACAGTTGATCTTGATGCGCTTGCCGGCCACCTCCCAGCCAAACTTCCGGTAAAAGCTCTCGCGGAAGGCGTAGAGGTGGGAAACGGCGAAGCCCTCTTCGCTCATCCTCTGGATCCCCCACCGCATCATTTCGCCGGCCACGCCGTATTGCCGCGCGTCCGGCCGAATAGCGACTCCCCCAATGCCTCCCGCACGGAGGCTCGCCTCTCCACGGGTGCAGAACATGTCCCGCACAAAGAACCCGCCGACGACCTCGCCGTTCAGCAACGCGACGTACGCAGTCTCACCGGGATCGCCCACGGGCTCGCCGGCCGGCACCTGCTCCCCGCTGCGGTACACCAACGACAACACCTCCGTGAAGGAGTCTCGGTCCTGATCCAGGTACGGGCGAATCTCGATGTTCATGAGCTTTGCGCCGGGCTCGCCCCCATGCTACCGCCGGGGCGGATAGAATGGCCGCATGAGCGACGCCTCCCTTCGCATCGGCATCGTCGGCGCTTGCGGGCGCATGGGACAGGAGGTCGTGCGCACGTTCTCGAACGCACCAGGATTCGAGCTCGTGCTGGCGGTCGACCGCTCGAACGTCGGAATCCACCTGCGCGAGATCGGTGGCGAAAAGGCGCCCGACCTTCTCATTCGAGACAAGCTCGGGGCCGCACTGGACGACACCCCCCTCGACGTTCTCGTCGACTTCACCCACCCTTCGGCCGCCGCCGGTCACGCGCTCTCCGCACTCCGCCGCAAGGTCTCGCCGATCATCGGCACGACCGGCCTCTCGAACGAGAACATCCGGGAACTGACGCTCGCGTGCCAGGAGGAAGAGACGGCCGGCATGTACGTGCCGAACTTCGCGATCGGGGCTGTGCTGATGATGAAGTTCTGTGAGATCGCGGCCCAATGGCTCCCGGACGCGGAGATCGTGGAGATGCACCACGATCAGAAGGAGGATGCTCCCAGCGGCACTGCCATCCGCACCGCCGAAGTCATCGGGGAAGCTCGTTCCTCGAGGGTCTCGCCCAAACCACGGACAATCCTCAAAGTCGAGGGGGCGAGGGGTGGGCTGGTCAGCGACACGCCCATTCATTCGGTGCGGCTCAAGGGACTCCTCGCCCACCAGCTCGTGATATTCGGCGGGCAGGGCGAGGTCCTCAGCATCCGCCACGACTCCATGGATCGGCAGTCCTTCATGCAAGGGGTGAAGCTCTGCGCCTCCCACGTGCGCTCCATGAGCGGGTTCGTGGTAGGGATGGACAAAGTGCTGTTCGCTTGACCCTGCTCGCAGCGCGTCGACCGTGGCGCCGCTATCGTGGGATGCCGGAGTCCCGCACGAACATGGCGTCCGTCATCTTCGCCATCGTCATGGGTTTGAGGCTGCCGTCCGCCCGCAGCACGAGGGCGTTGCCTTTGCCGGCCAACTGCTGCGCCTGGGCATCCACCCGCATCTTCTCGCCGTGCCGGAAGTCCACGTTCGGCACTCCGGCCCAGAAGTAAGGCGGGTCGATGAATCCGAAATCGTAGGTCTCGCCTTGCCCGCCGTACCAGGGCACGTGGCGGTAGGCGCTGGTGGCGAAAACAATGGTCTTGCTGGGATCGCTCAATTCGCCAGCCCGTGCCGGGTTCGCGCAGTTCGGGAACCAGCGGTAGTCGCCGGTGATGTGCATGTCGCCGCCGATGAAGCCCCAGTTGTAGCCGAACCCCGAGTGGTCGCCCATGTAATCTCGGGCGTTATGGGTGGGGTCCTTGGCTGCGCGGCCACGGGTATAGGCTGAGATGATCCCGCCCCGGGGATCGAAGCCCCCCTCCGGTCGCTGGACGCCAAACCAGGTGCGGTATCCGGTCCACGGCTCCCAATACATCGCCAGGGGGTAGAGACCGTCGGCGTCCATGAGGTACAGCTCCGTCGCCTGCGATAGCTGCTTCATCGACTGCGCCGCGTTGAACTGCCAGGCGTAGGCCCGCACGGACTTGAAAACGGGGAAGAAGACGGCAGCCAGGATCGCCAAGATCCCGACGACGGTCAGTAACTCGACAAGCGTAAATCCCTTCCTCATCTCC
>DATLGQ010000266.1:0-2328 GCA_035540435.1 Fimbriimonadaceae bacterium | reverse complement strand
TCTCTAATCACGGCACTTGCGTTGACTGGTATGCGCCGGGAGCGGCGATCACCTCCGCCGTCATGACCAGTGACACCTCTACCGGAACCTGGAACGGCACCTCGATGGCAGCGCCTCACAGTGCCGGCGTGGTGGCTCAGTACCTGCAGGGCAACCCCACGGCCAGCCCGGCCGCGGTGGACAAGGCACTCAAATCCATCGCCACCCAAAAGAAGATCAAAGAGGGCTCCAGGCTAAAGCCGCTGCTGCGAACCAGCTACTGAATGCCTCTGCGCCGCCGCCGGCACGTGTAGCTGAGATCGAAGGATCTTTGGCGTACCGAACAAATCATCTCTTAACGCCTTATGGAAGTACTTGCAAGATCAAAGCGCAAAAAATCCGTACTCGTCCTACCCTTGAATTAGCGATCGAGGAGGATCAAATGGCATTTTCAGACAGAACTAAGAGCGCAATGAACCAACAGCTCATGCGCGAGATCGAGGCGTCCTACGCCTACCTGTCCATGGCGGAGTACTGCCACTCCAAGGGTCTGACCGGGTTCGGCAAGTGGCTTGAATCCCAGTCTCAGGAGGAGTGGGAGCACGCAATGAAGTTCCGCCACTTTATCCAGGACCGCGGCGAGGCTGTCCAGTTCGACGCAATCCGGGAACCCATGAGCGGCTTCGACTCGGTGCTGGACGTATTCGAGCGAGCTTTGGACCAGGAGCGGGCGGTCACCCAGAACATCAACGACCTGTACGCTCTGGCCACCGACGAGAAGGACTTCGCCAGCCAGTCGTTCCTGAATTGGTTCGTGGACGAGCAGGTTGAGGAAGAGAAGTCGGTCATGGGCATCATCGACTGGCTCAAGACCATGGCGGACTCGCCGCACGGTCTCTACCTGCTGGACCGGGAACTGGGCGGCTCGCTCGAGGCGGGCATAACCCCCGATGTCGGGGCACCCTCGGGCAGCGGGGATGGGACTGCTTAACAGACCACTAACAACGCATACGCGAGCTCGGGCTAGAGCCCGTCAAGCGCAGCGCATCAGAAACAAGGAGCCCCTGAGGGGCTCCTTGTGCGTTTGTGGGCCCGCGCCCGTCAGGTGGGATACAGCCAGCCACACGTACAACCGTGGAATCTCAGCGATCCCACGCCGTTCACGCCACGCTGCATGAAGGGCATGAGCATCTTCTTTCGCTCTGCACCGACGATCAGGGCACTTCAAATCTGAAAGTTGATTTTTTTCTGAAATTTGCTCACTTTCCTGCCGATAAGAGTCTGGAATGGCGGCGAGGGAGCGATGCATACAGAAGCGAATTCCATAGGATCGTTGCGGTCTTCGGGTAGCACGCAGCCCGCAACCGGAGCCGCCCGGACGAACCCGGAAGCCAAGGCGCCGTATCCGTTTGCCATCGGGGCGGCCGTGCTGGTAGTCGAGGACAACGAGGTCAATCAGCTGGTAGCGGTTTCGATGCTGACCAAGCTGGGTTATCGAAGCCATGTGGTCGCCAGTGGGGGAGAGGCCATTGAAGCCCTTTCCGAGGATGACTTCGCGGCTGTGCTGATGGATTGCCAGATGCCGGGCATGGACGGCTACGACGCCACTCGGGAGATCCGCCGCAGGGAAGGCAACCGCCGCCGCATCCCGGTGATCGCGATGACCGCCGGAGCGATGAACGGCGACCGGGAGCGATGCCTTAGCGCGGGGATGGACGATTACATCACCAAGCCGGTTCGCACCGAGGAGCTGGGCAAGGTGCTCCAAAGGTGGTCCGGCCGGCTGCCTGCCCGTTCGCGCCCGTGATTGGATCCGGGGCGGGAAGGAGATAACTACAAGAGGAAATCCACCGGGTGAAAGGACAGCGCATGGCTGAGGACCGCGAAGACCAGAGGTTCAGGGGCATTGGCGGGGCGGAGCGGGAGAAGACCGTGGCAGAGATGCCGGTCAGCAACCGCGAGATCGAAGAGATCCGTGCCAAAAGGCGAGAGGTGGAGGAAGACCTGGAAGAGATGAAGTCCGAAAACGAGCGTCCGCTCTAAATGAGCCCTGCTCAGTCGAAGTCGAAGATCACCGAAGGGCCGCGGTCCAGTTCCTCGATCTGTGCCGTTACCCTAACCAGGCCCGCCCGGACGTTCTGTCCGTAGGCATCCAAACCCAGCCCTGCACTTGATTCCATGCCCAGATCGGCGTGCCGGCGGGCGCTATCGAAATCCCCAAGCTTGCGGAAGCCGTCGGCCAGGTTGAGGTGCAGAGACGGATAAAAGGCGTGGAGCGCGGCCGCCGAGGGGCGGGTAGCGTCACCCTCGACGGTGGCGGACTCGGCGACCTCCAAGGCCCGCATGTCC
>DATLGQ010000265.1:0-3175 GCA_035540435.1 Fimbriimonadaceae bacterium | reverse complement strand
CGCCGCTATGCAGGCCGAGGTCGAGGAACGTAACGCAGCGCTGGCAATCGTGTACGAGGAGATCGACGGCATCCTTGAAGCGACGCTGGCGGTCGATGACTACGTCGATCTGGAGACCCTCCGCAGGACCGTTGAGCATCCGCCTTTCGACCGCGCCGAGTTGGAAGCTCCGCTTCCCGAGCCCCGGCCGATACCAACGCCACCCGAGCCGGAACTTCCATCCGTCGAAGCGCCGAAGGGGCTGCTGGGCCGCAAGAAGAAGCACGCGGAGGCGCTAGCAGCTGCCGAGGCGCAGTTGGCCACAGCCAAAGAACAATGGCGTGCGGAGCTCGAAACGCTGCCCTCGAGGAGGTCCGCTCAGGCCGAAGAGTACGCACGAAAGGAGGCCCAGCGGCAAGCGGCGTTGGCTGAGGAGCAGGCACGGTACGCCGAGCAATGCGCCGCACGCGAGGCAGAAGTCGCGGAGCACAACGCGGCGATCGACACTTTGGTCGCGAACCTCGGCTATGGAGCCGTGGATGCCGTGCAGGAGTACGTGTCGATCGTTCTGGCGAATTCGGTGTATCCGGAGCATTTTGAGGTCCGCCACGAAGCTGCTTTCGACCCAAGCACCGCAGAACTTCGTCTGCGGGCGCTTGTGCCTGGTCCGGAGCACCTCCCGACAATCAAGGCGTACAAGTACACCAAAGCCTCCGACGAGATCACGGCAACACCTTCGTCGCAGAAGGAGCGCAAGGACCGATACGCGGGCGCGGTCCAGAAGGTGGCTCTCCGGTCCCTTCACGAGATCTTCGAAGCCGATCGACGCGGCCTGATCAAGACCATTTCGCTCGAGGTTGGGGCGGACACGACTGACCCCGCTACGGGCAAGCCCACATACATTCCGTTTGTCGCAGTCGCGGCGCAGCGAGACGCCTTCCTAGAGTTTGATCTCTCCGGTGTTGTGCCTGCGGCAACCTTGGATCACCTGGGCGCTGCGGTGTCGAAGAACCCATACGACCTTGTGGCCGTTGACCCTTCAGGCGTGCGGCGGTCGTGACAGGGGCCGCCCTCGTCTTCAATCCGCCGCCCGGCTGGCCTCAGCCGCCTGCCGGATGGACACCTCCTGCCGGGTGGACGCCCGATCCGGAATGGCCGGATCCGCCTGCTGGGTGGCAACTATGGCTACCTGCGACGGCGACGACGTCGTCGCCGGACACCGCAGAAGCCGCTGCCCCGCCGACTGCCAACCTGCCGCAGGCCGCGAGCGCGGGACCATCCACCGAGGCGGCTGAGCTGCGAGCACGCATCAACGTGCTAGAGGCCGAAATCAATGCACTCCGCGGTAGCCGGGACACCGCCGACACCGGCGAAGACGAATTCGTCGTGCTGGACGACGAACGGGTGTTGCAGCAGGTCGGGATCTATCGATACCACCACCCGCTTGAGAACGCTGCCTTGTACCGCGACCGGCTGGACGAGCTCGCAACGCGGATCGCAGAGCTCGTCAAGGCTGACAGGGCCATAGAGAAGTCGAACATGTTCACGTACGACAACTCACTGGCGAAGGGTCGCCGGATGACTGCCGACTTGGCGAAGTTGATGCTGCGGGCCTACAACGCCGAAGCAGATAACAGCATCCGAGCCCTGCGCGTCGGCAACGTCGTCACGGCGAAGAAGCGCCTCGAGGCGTCGCGGGTCGCTATTGCCAAGCTCGGCAAGATGATGGAGATGCACATCAGCGATGAGTTCCACTCCCTGCGACTAGAGGAGATCGAGCTCACAGCTGACTGGCTGATGAAGAAGCAAGAGGAAAAGGAAGCCGCGCGGGAGGAGCGGGCACGACTACGTGAGGAACGCCGCGTCGAGCGAGAACTTGCCGAGGAACGGGAAAAACTCGACAAGGAGCGCGCACACCTGCTGAACGCGCTCGCCGCACTGCAATCGACCGGGGACGATGACCCGGATCTGCTGGCGAGACTCGCGGCCATCGACGACGCCATAGCTCAGAACGACTACCGCGCTGCCAACATCCGTGCGGGGTACGTGTACGTCATCTCCAATCGCGGTGCCTTCGGTGAAAACGTGGTGAAGATCGGGCTGACGCGCCGTCTGGAACCCATCGAACGTGTACACGAACTCGGCGGCGCGTCAGTTCCCTTCCGCTTCGATGTCCACGCGCTCTTCTTCTCCGAGGACGCGGTCGCTCTTGAGAGCCAGTTACATCATCACTTCGCCGATCGCGCGGTCAATCGAGCGAACCCTCGGAAGGAGTTCTTCTTCGCGACGCCGTCAGAGGTACGGAACGTTCTGGCCGAGAAGGTTGGAAACCTTCTGGAGTTCAACGAGCAAGCGCCGGCGACCCAGTACCTGCAGTCCGTCCGGTATTGGCCGGAGCTTGAACACGGACCTGGCCCAGCACGCCCTGCACCAGTCGGACATGCGCCGGGATGAATCGATTGGCTCTGCCGCAGCCGCCGCATCGGTTGACGTCCATGAGGCAGCGGCCTGCCACATGGCTGTACTTGCTGGCCGCTGCCGCAGCCAGTCGCGGGCAATCACAACGACCTTGTACCTTCCCGACGGTCATTGGCGTATGGCCCGCGGCAGCTCCTGGGGGATGGACATGGCGAAGGCAAGCAAGAACCTCGAGCACCTCGACAACCACCTGAGTCGGGTGAGGAGGTGATGGCTCACGTTGAGGGCACGTACGAGACAAAGATCATGGGATCCGAGTCCGTGAGGAAAGGGATCCTCGTTGCGACCGACCGCCGCATGGTCTTCTTCGCGAAGAAGGTGGGCGGCTACGACCTCGAGTCCTTTCCGTACGGCAACATCTCGTCGTTGGAGCAGGGCAAGAACATGATGGGCGGAACCCTCAAGTTCTTCGCGAGCGGGAACACCGTCGCGATGAAGTGGATCGACGTCCGCAAGAACAACCTCGGCGAGTTCATGACACTAGTTCAGTCGCGGATTAATGAGGCGAAGTCGCCAACCGTCGCGGCGCCAACGCCTGCTTCCGCAGAGCCAGACATCGCCGGGCAGATCAAGAAGCTCGCCGACCTCCGAGACTCGGGCATCCTCTCGGAGGAAGAGTTCAGCGACAAGAAGACGGAGTTGCTCAAGCGCCTATGACGGGCGCGACTGCCGACGGCATGGGTCGGTCGGATACTGAGAACACGGCCGGCACCGCCGG
>DATLGQ010000264.1:0-6994 GCA_035540435.1 Fimbriimonadaceae bacterium | reverse complement strand
GTGCGGGCGTCACGCCAGGTGTGGCGACGCCGACACTTCGGATGACACCGCTGTCGCCTTCGCCGGGTTCAGCCAGGCGCGGACGCTCGGCAGCCACCAGAAACGGTCCGTCCGGTCGAAGCGAGGCGGAGGCGGGAAAGTGCGCGAGCACGAGCCGCCCCACCGACTTGCCACCGGCCACCACGTTTCCTTCGAGATTGACCATGAAGGGAGCCGCAACCGAAATCGTCGGAATGACGGGAGCTCCTTCGCTGTGGCATAGCTTGCCGTCGATGGCCTGCAACGCCGCTTCTTTCGCATAGACCACCCGGCCGTCGCGTACGAAGCGCAAGTAGCCCTCTCCTTCGACGCGGACTTTGCACGCTTTCCCCTCTCCGTCTTTGAAGTGAGGGGCGGCGGGCGCCCAAGGGGAGACCGCCAGTAGCAGAAGCGCCAGGGATGTAAGAACGAGGAATCTCATGGCTATCGCTTGAGGTTGTTGAGGATCGCGAGCATGTCGTCCGCGGTTTGAATCGCCTTGGAGTTGATCTCGTAAGCGCGCTGGGCGAGGATCATCTTCACCATCTCCTCCACGACCTGCACGTTCGAGCCCTCGAGGTGGCCGCCTTGCACGCTGCCCGAGCCTTCCAGTCCAGGCTCGACGACCTGCGGCTCACCGCTGGCGCCGCCGGCCTGATAGAGGTTCTGACCGATGCGGGTCAGGCCCGCCGGGTTGGGGAAGACGGCGAGTTGAATCTGGCCCAGGTCCTCAGGCTCCGTCTCGCCCGGGCGAATGCCGCTCACAACTCCGTTGGCAGACACCGACACCGCAGTCGTGCCTGGCGGGATCTCGATCGCCGGCTCCAGGAAGTAGCCATCGGCGGTCACGATCTGCCCCGTTGCGTTGATCTTGAAGGTTCCGTCTCGGGTGTAGGCGATGCCGCCGTCCGACTTCTGGATCTGAAAGAAGCCTGCCCCGTTGATGGCCAGGTCGAGAGGGTTGCCAGTGGGTTGGAGCGTCCCCATCGTGAAGCTGGTGGTGGTGGACGCAAATCGCGACCCGAGCCCAACTTGAAGGGAGGTCGGCTGAGAGGACTCGCCACCAGAGGTCGCGCCGGAGGCCCGGAACGTCTGATACATCAGGTCCTGGAACTCGGCTCGCTGCTGCTTGAAGGAAATCGTGTTGACGTTGGCCAGGTTGTTGGCGATGGTGTCCAGGTTGTATTGCTGCGACACCATTCCGGTGCCCGCGGTCGATAAGCTTCGAATCATGTTGTGGCGTTGCTCCTCGTTTTTGTCGAGACCTTCCGCCTTCCCTGACCGTTTCCGCGACGCCTCGTCCTGAGTCGCCGCCTGCTTCCCTCATCGGGTCCAGCGTCTATCGGTCCTGAAGGCTTTGGATCAGTCGTCCTGTCAATTCGTCTTGCTGTTGAATGCTCTTCTGGCTGAGTTCGAAGATGCGGCCGAGCTTGATCATCTCGATCATCGCCTCCACCGCATTCACGTTGGATCCCTCGAGCGCGCCCGCCTTGAGGCTGGCGTCGGTACTCTGGGCATCGGTAGAAGTGAAGAGGTTGTGGCCGCTCTTGACGAACGTGCCATCCCAGACTCCGATGCGGCCCGAAGGCTGATCGTCGAGCGTAATGGTTCCATCCTCAGCGATGGCAATCTTCCCAGGGCCAAGGGTGATCGGGCTGCCCGAGTCGTCCAAGACGAAGTCGCCCGTCTTGGTCACGAGGCGGTAGTCCTCGTCGAGGCGAAAGCTGCCGTCACGGGTGTAGTAGCGGCGGCCGCTGCCAGGTTGCTCAATAGCGAAGAGGCCCTGGTCGGAGTCGATGGCGAGGTCCAGCGGGTTGTTGGTCGTGGCCAGGGGTCCCCGCTCGAACACGGTCCCCTGTCTCATCGGGATCGAACCACTGCCAAGACCGCCCAGGGGCGCGCCCGCGCCGCCGTCGGCCCTCATCTGGCGCACGAGCAGATCGTTGAAGGCGACCGTGTCCCGCTTGAAGCCGGTAGTGCCGGCGTTGGCGAGGTTGTTGGTGACCACGTCCATCCACTTCTGCATGGCGGACATTCCGGTCGCGGTCGCATAAATGCCACGGTTCATCCCACCATCAGTGTTGGCTGGTAGGATTGCCGGGCTCAGGGTTCAAACTTCGCAATCGACTCGAGGTTTGCCCTTCTCAAAGAGTCGCATGGGTGGGCGCATCTTGTGACCAAGAACAGGTCCCGCTTGTCTAAAATGAACTGTAGCCCGGAGTCGAAGCATGAGAAACCTACAAGTCACAGGGCCAGGTCTTGGGCAGGGCATCTACACACGGGCAGAGGCTTCCCGGCTCCTCAAAATGCCGCCTGACATGGTCAAACGCTGGACGCAGGGTTACACCAAGTTGCGGGGCGAGGATTACCGTTCGGTTGGACCTGTTATCGCGCAGCCCCCGTCCTCGGGTGGTCTCCTGTCGTTCCTCGACCTTATCGAGTTGTTTAGCGTGCGGGAGTTCAAGCAAGCAGGCATGCAGTTGCCGAAGATCCGGGAGGCGCACGAGGTGCTGAGGGAGCAGTTTCAAACCCCCTATCCCTTTGCCACCCAACGGTTCGCCACCGACGGCAAACAGATTCTGGACACGCGTAACCTTGAAGACCCCTTGACAAGGCAACGAGCGTTCGAGTTTGTCCGCGAATTCTTCCGTAACATCAGGTTCGGCCCGGACGACCTCTCGGATTTGTGGTGGCCGCTCGGTCCAGACCACCTGATCGTCGTCGATCCCAAGCGGTCCTTTGGAGCGCCGATCGACACCCGATCAGGCATCCGAACCGAGATACTCTACCGGGCCTATCTGGCGGAAGGTGAGAACGCGGATGCGGTGGCGGCTTGGTATGAGGTGAGCCCGGAAGTGGTGGAAGAGGCGGTCGTGTTCGAGAGGTCGCTCGCGGCTTGAAGTTCGTCGGCGACGAGAACATGTCGCCCGTGCTCGTTTCGCTGCTTGCCAAGTTGGGTGCTGGAACGGGCATCTTTTCGTTCCGTAGATGGAACGTACTTGGCGCTAGCGACGAGGAAGTTGTGCGCCAGACGGGGGCACGCGGTGAAGTACTGGTGGGCCCGGATCGGCGGCAGATCGGGGAACCTATCATCGCCGGCACCATCGCCACGACGGGCGCCCGGATCATCTGGCTGCCTAGTGAGTTCGCCAACTCGAAGCTATGGGATCAGATATGGTGGATGCTGACGCACTGGCTTGCGGTGCTGGATCATGTTTCTCAACTCCGACCCGGAGAGTGTGCCTATCTACGAGCTAGTGGCGTTCTGGTCAAGATCGACCCAAGTGTCAGGCCGAAACGCCAGGTGCGCCGTTACGACTCTAGCAAAAAGCTCCAACAGCTTCGAGGTCCCTTCGAAAGGTCTCGGCGTTAGCCCTTCTTTTTGCTTGAGAGTTCAACGTACTGCATCGTGCCCCAGCATCGACCGCGCGTGCTCCCGAGCCGAGTCGCCAACCTCTTCCCCGGCAAGCATGCGGGCGATTTCCTCGACCCGTTCGGCGTTGGAAAGCAGGCGAAGTTCGGTCAGGGCGCGGCCCGAGCGCTCCACCTTCTCGATCCGGAAGTGAGCGGTCGCCCTAGCCGCGATCTGTGGCAGGTGGCTGATGACCAGCACCTGATAGTGCTGCGCCAGCTCCTCCAGCTTCCGACCGACCACCGCCGCCGCGCGACCTCCCAGGCCGGCGTCCACTTCGTCGAAAACGAGGGTCGGCACCCCAGCTCGTCCGGCCATCGCGCTCTTGATGGCGAGCATCACGCGGGAGATCTCGCCGCCACTGGCGATCTTGGCCAGCGGGCGCGGAGGCTCGCCCAAATTGGCCGAGAAGAAGAACTCGACGTCGTCCGCACCCTGAAGATCGATCGCCTTCGGCCTTACGGCCACTTGAAACCGAGCCTTCTCCATAGCGAGCTCGTTAAGTACTCGCTCCACCCGCGCGCTGAACTCGCTCGCGTACCGGGTGCGGAGCTCGCTAAGCCTCTCGGCAGCGCTGCTTAGTCGCTCGTCCGCCTCGGCCAGCTTCTCGCGAAGCGTCTCCTCGTCGAACTGCTCGTCCCCAAGTTGCTCCAGCTCTGCCCGAGCGGCGGCAAGGAATGCCAGCACTTGCGTCTCGTCGTCGCCATACTTGCGGCGCAGCCGTTTGAGCAGGTCGAGGCGGTCGGCAAGCTGCTCGAGCCGCTCCGGGTTCGCCTCGATCCGCTCTCCGTACTCCGCGAGGGCGTAGCAGCCGTCTTCGAGGCTCGCGAGGGCGGTCTTCAGGGGCTCCAGAACGGCGCCCAGCGAGACGTCCAGCCGCTCCGCATCCTCCAGAGCCCTGGCCGCGCTCGCCAAGAGGTCGCGTGCGTTCGTTTCGCCCTGCCGCAATGCGTTCAAAGCCTGCGCCGAGGCCTCCTGCAACCGCTCGGCATGCCGTAGCCTTGAGATGTCGGACTCCAAAACCTCCAGCTCACCCGGATTGGGATCGGCAGCCTCTATCTCGTCGATCTGGTAACGGAGCAGGTCAAGCCGCTGCTCGCGCTCCCGTTGCCCGGCCTGCAGCGAAGCCAGCCTCTGCCGGAGCGACTCCGCATCGCGGTAATGCAGAGCCACCGCCTCCAGCAGCGAGATCGCGTCCTGGCCGATCCAGGCGTCCAGGAAGCCCAGATGACGTTCCGCGTCCAGCAGGCTCTGGTGGTCGTGCTGGCCATGGAGGTCGACCAGCATGCGCCCGAGTTGACGCAGAGCGGAGACTGGCGTCATCTTGCCGCTGACTCTGGCTTGGGAACGGCCCTCGGCGAACACCTCGCGATGCAGGTAGAGCAGGCCATCTTCCAGCTCGATACCCTGGGTCTCGCAGTACGCCCTGAGGGGGGCATTGGCCGAAAGGTCGAGCACCACCGATACCGCGGCTCTGGGAGCTCCTGCGCGCACCAGCTCCGCGTCGGCCCGCGCGCCAAAGGCCAGCTCGACGGCGTCGACCAGCAGAGACTTGCCGGCCCCGGTTTCCCCGGTGAGAACGGTGAAGCCGGGACCCAGCGCAATCTGGGCGCGCTGGATGATAGCCAAGTTCTCGACAGTCAGCTCGACGATCATGCTCTGGTGATAGCGACGGCGACGGCGGCCTTCGCGGTGCGCCGATCAACCGGCGAATGAAGCGGCCGCGCAAAGCACCGTGAGCAGAGTATAGGTCACCTCCTGCACACCAACGATTGGCGCGGACACCGGCCGGCGCCAAGGGGATAGGCCCCACGCAGAGCGCAGCAGGAGCACCAGGAAGGCGAGTGCCAACCACGGACCCAGATGCCCGCCCAGGACACCCACCGAGACCAGGAGCAGCGCGAGCGCGTGGCCAATCCAAACCGGGCTCGGGTCGACGGAGTCTCCGCGCGTGAGGCGCAGGCGCGCTCGCACGTACAGAAGGGCATTCACCGACTGCATCATCAGAACGAGTGCCAGCCAGAATGCCACTCCCCGCCTGACGCCGCCCGCCATGGCGATGGCCGTCGCCAGGGGCGCCATGGCAAGAGCCCCTAGGATTTCACCGCTCAGGGTGTGGCCGCGCCCCTTCAGATCCAGACGAAACTGCAACGACCCAAGCACAACGCAGCCGATGAGCGGCGGCCAGAAGACGTGGTCGCTCCAGGCCAAAGCAAATCCGAATCCGGCGGTCGCGACGAGCGCGAAGCCAAGGCCGAAGCGCATCGCCCACCAGGTGCGGGGGTAGCGCTTGCCTCTCGAAAGGTCGCTGATAGCCAGGCGCAACGGCTGGCGGGCCAGGAATGCCCCTAGGGCTGCACCCGCCAGAAGAACTCCCGCGGGCGAGCCAGCCACCAACAGCCCGAGCAGAATGGGCGCGCCCACCAAGCCCCAGCCGCCGTGTTCGGCGGGGAGCGCGATCGGCTTCAGACGCGGGCGCGCAGCGATGGCCATCACCCTCCAATATGGGTCCGCGACCCGTCGGCCCCGCTTGCCATTGCCGATGGTAACCTGCCGCGCATGATGGCATCCGTTGTCGCCGCCACCCTTCTCACTGCCAGCACCGGGCCCGCGCAGTTTCGCAATGGCGAGACCCTCGCCGGCATCGACGTCCTCGTCCAGCAGGGGTTCGCCCCGCTCAAGGCGCGCAAGGTGGGCCTCGTCACCAACCAGACCGGCGTCACCCGCGACGGCAAGCGGAACATCGATGTCATGCGCGCCGCCGGAGTCCAGTTGGTGGCGCTCTTCTCGCCGGAGCACGGCTTTGCGGGCACCGAGGACCGCTCAGGATTGGAGGACGCGGTCGATCCCACCACCGGCCTCAAGGTCTTTAGCCTCTATGGCCAGACCAACCGCCCGACACCCGCCATGCTGAAGGGCATCGACACGCTCGTGTTCGACATCGCCGACGTGGGCGTGCGCTTCTACACCTACGAGACCACCATGGCCTACTGCATGGAGGAGGCCGCCAAGGCCGGGATCCGCTACGTCGTGCTGGATCGCCCGAACCCGGTGACGGGCGAGAGGGTGGAGGGCCCGCTGCTCGATGCCCAGAACGTCAACTTCGCCGGATACCATCCGGGCACACCTGCCCGCCACGGGATGACCATGGGAGAGCTGGCCCGCATGTTCAACGCCGAGCGCAAGATCGGGGCGGACCTGACGGTGATCGAAATGCAGGACTGGCGGCGCTCCGACTGGTTCGACTCCACGAACCTCCCGTGGGTGAACCCCTCCCCCAACATGCGAAGCCTCACGGCGGCGATCCTCTACCCGGGCGTGTGTCTGATCGAGTTTGCGCGAAACATCTCGGTCGGCCGCGGCACCGACTCGCCCTTCGAGCAGATCGGCGCCGATTTCATCGACGGCCGCGCCCTCGCCGCGCTGCTCAACCGGCGCGGCATCCCCGGCGTGCGCTTCTACCCCACGTCCTTCACGCCCACCACCTCGCGGTTCGAGGGCAAGACGATCCAGGGCGTCCGGATCGAGATCGTCGACCGCCCGGCGATCGACTCGGTCCGGATC
>DATLGQ010000263.1:0-4075 GCA_035540435.1 Fimbriimonadaceae bacterium | reverse complement strand
TAAGGGGTGAAACGGCTTCAACGGGCGGCCTTTGCCCAGGCTTCAGACTGGCCAACAGCGCCGCGTGGTCCTTTGGGGGACCCAGGACGGGCGCTTGCCCGGGGACCCCGGGGATGACAAACAGATTGCGATGGATCAGGTTGCTGGCTGCGGCCCCGGCAGTCAGCGCCATGAGAGGGCCACCCACCCCGACGGCGCGCTGGGCGATCGTGGGATACGGAACTGGAACCGGTCCCCCGGGAGAAGGCGCCTTGGCGAGGTCCGGACCTACCTGACTCTTCGCCGCCAGTTTCGATTGCGCGACGGGAGTTGGAGTAGCCACCGCCCGCTGCTGCGGGGAGATTTGCTGGCGGCCGTCCGCATGCTGGAAGCCCCTGTCCGCCAGAGCTCGAGCCGGCGGTGCCGCCATGGGCGGCGGGATCGGGTGCGGAGGAAGGACTGGCGGCGCCTGAGGCACGACCGGCGTGAAGGCGCCCGGTGTCGGGGCCGTGTGCTGTCCGTAATAGAGGCCGGACACCATGCTGCCACCCTGCAAGTTGCTCGTCCATAGACCTCGCGAGGTAGCGCCGATGAGCTGACTCAGATCGACCGCCTGCTGGGCGGGCGACAGGCTCATAGCGGGGGCAAGGGCTTCGCCGGGCACTCCCGAGGCGGCCGGCATTTCAGCCCCCCGTCCGCGCGTCCATGCCTGAGAGAGCACGTCGGGCTTTCCGACTTCGGCTGAGGCGGCGGCACCCTTGCTCTCGATGACCCGGACCTCGACCGAGCGCGGTCCTGCGACCTCCTGGGTCCGGACCTTCTCGACCACGACTTCCTTGACGACGACCTTCTCCCCCGGGGCGACGCTGGTCGTCTGCGGAGGCACCAGTCGCTCGGTGGATACGCTCTCTGGCTGCCCCGCCGTCTGCCGGCGGCGAGAGAGCGCACTCAGAGTGTCCCAGTGGAGCCCGGTTGGTTCTTCTAAACCCTTCGAACCCAGAAACATCTCCGGTGCCTGGAGCACCTCCATCTGGCTTCGCTTATCGTTCCACTTGACGAGCCACCGGGAAAAGTCGCTCAGCTCGGCAGAGGACACGTTGTGTCGATCCATCAGGAAGTCGACCAAGTCGGTCTTGCCATGGCCGCCAAACGGTGAGGTGGCTTCGATCTGATCTGCCATACGCAGAGCTTTGGCGGCAGTGCTGCCGATGCCACCAGCGTGAGAGTCTCCAGACGCCATGATGGGATCGCGGCTCAGCTCGTCGAAGAGCTTGATGAGCCGCTGCATCGAACGCGGCGGTTCGATTTGGGCCAACTCCTTTGCACGCAGCTCGCTGATCGGCATCGTCTAGGTCCTGGTAGGCATGGACTGCAGCCCGTGGTGGGCAAATTCGAGGGTTTCGATCGCGACCGCTCCCGAATCCGCCTTCAGGTCGGGCCCAGTCCACTTGATCGGCCAAGCCTCTCGAAGCACCCATTGCTTCTTCTGCTGGTTCACTTCTTGCCCGTAGATGGTGATCGTGACGTTCTTGCGGCTCTTAGGCGCACCCTGGAGGCCCTCCTCGAACCACTTGAACAACTCGCCCGCGCTGTTGTCGATCCCACGCTTGAGCGTGATGTTGCTGTACTTGGTCCGCACCGGGAGCTTGTGGGTGTACACGTTCCACCCGCCTTCGACGTACTCGAACACTTCGGTCTCGATGGTGAGGCCCGAGCACTCGCAGAAACCGGCCACTTCGACCCCGTCGATTTCGACCCAGAATCGCATCCCCAGGTGGGGATCTTTCGGGGAGCTGTCTTTGACTTTTTCAACAGACCAATGCATGCGCTACCACCTGCCTCTTCGATGCTTTCCCAATAGGATTTCTTGCTTCATTAAATCATAAACTCGGTCCGCCACCTTCGTCGGGTCCGCGTCTTTAGGGCTGAATGCCTTCTTGGCGGACTCGGGGCCCGCGTCCTCGGTGGCCACCTCGCCGGGCGTCGGCGCGGTCTCGTGTTCTGCCATGACCAGAGGGAGCGCGAACTCCTGCCCCGGCGCCTCCGGACGCGAGTCGGCGTGCGCCGGACTCCTCTGCGTCCTCGTTTTGACACGGATGCGGCAACGAAGGGTGCGGATGGTCATTGGGCCTCCTGCGCCGCAGCCTGCAGCAGGCGGTCGATCTTGTCGTTCAGCGGCAGCTCATCCAGTTCTCCCCCGGATCCAACCGGCAGCAGGTAGTAGAGCTGGATGGTGCCGTAATGGGTGTCCGCCAATGTCTCACGGGTTAGATCTCGTCGCTCGACATCACTCAGGCGATGGTCTTCAACAACCAACCATGCCCACTGAGCCGACCCGCAGGCGCCGCAGTTCCAAGCCTCCAAGATCCGGATGGGCGTCCCCGCCTGGTGCTCCCGTAGCTTCAAGTAGCCCCGCGTCTCTGGATCGTCGGTGACCTCGAACGGCATGCCGATGTCGAGAACGTTCATCGCCGGGCGAGCTGTAACGCGCGTCTGGAACGTGGCCAACTGAGCGGTCTCGCAGACGCCGCACAGGAAGTAAGCCCGCGCCTCATCAAAGGTTGCCATCGCAGCGCTCATGGGCCACTCCTCACAGGCTGCACTGGAATGACTCGGACCCTGCGTCCGTTGACTATTGCCACGAACGACTCACTTCCTCGCTCCGCCTTCAGGAACTCCGCGCAGTTCTTATGCTTGCCCCAACCCTTGGATGGGTTCATTTTGGCTCCACCAGGAGGAGGCTCTTCCAGCCGCGCCAGCCCGTTGATGACGGCATCGTCGGCGGTGGCCAAGGTTGGGATAGCACCGTTCTGGGTTTCAGCCGTTAGGACCTGGGCTACCAGTTCGCGGTCGTTCGCCCCCTTCTTACCGCCGCCCACGCTCGCCGTCTCCAGCTCCTTCAGAATGGCTGCCTTCTCTGCGGGGTCGACATTCTGTTGCCTTGCCGTGGGGAAGGTGCCATCAGAGCCGGTGCCGCCTGGCGTCATCATCTCATCCACCGTCTTCCAGGTGACGATCATCGATGAATCGACACCAAGGTTCTTCTTCAGGAACTCGACGGACAGCTTCTCCCGATCGTTCAAGCTAGCAAGGCTCGGATCGCGAGCCGCCTTTACGGCCGCGATCGCCATGTTCGAATCCACGATCAACTCCTTGCCGCTGACTGTAACCAGGACCACTCCCGGCCCGCTGATGCCACTGGGGTCGGGCGGCAAGGGCCGTCCCGGACCGCCGGGCCCGCCCGGCCCATCCGGAGGTGTCGGTGGGATGCTGTTGGGGTCGACCGGCGTCGGCTGAGGTGGGACGTCCTCCTGATGAACGACGGCCTGCGGCTGGGTCAGCGCCTTGACCTGCAGGGACTGGGCGTTCGCCATCGCGTCGGCGACCTTCTTGGCGATGAAATCCTGGGCCATCTTCACGTTGAACGAGCCCGGGGGGTTGCCGGTGGCCTGTTCGACCATGCGCTTCATCAGCTCGGGGTTCTTCCGGTCGATGAAGCCCGTTTCGGCCATCGCCTTTTTGAAGCCGGCGGCCTCGTCCGCACTCTGCGACTTGTTGACCATCGACTCGGCCGACATGTCGTGCAGCCAGCCGCCCTCGGCCAGCGCGCTCTTGGACCCAGCGACCTCGTTGGCATGTGCAACCCGCATGGAGTACTTGATGGCCGCATCCACCTGGGCGAGCGCCTCCGCCTCGGTACGCGGCGCGTTCCGGGTGTGATCGATCAGCTGCGATACGCTGTCCTGCGCGCTCTGGGCCAGCTCCGTGAGGGCGACGACCTTCTTGGCCTTCGGCTGACCGGTGGCAGGATCGATCTCGGTCCACAGGGCCTTGCCATCTTTGCCCTTGAGCGCCTGCTGGAAGTCGACGACGTCGGCCTTGGCGGCCGCGGTGGCATAGGCACCCGGCTCGAGCAGCTTGATCTCGCCGTGCAGGTAGGCGATTTTCTCGTAGTTCGGCGGGCTCTTCTGCCACTCCGCCGCGAGCTCCTGGTTGAGCTTTTGCACGGCCTTCTCCCGTCCCAGCGCCTTCACCAACTCGTTGCCCTTCAGGTTTGGATCGCCTGCCTTGGCCTCCGCGCTGCCCTCTCGCCGTG
>DATLGQ010000262.1:0-17008 GCA_035540435.1 Fimbriimonadaceae bacterium | reverse complement strand
ACCCATGGCTACCTTCCGCTTCTGGGCACCGACGAGTCATGCCAGGCACAGGTGAAGCTGGCAGTGGACTCCCACACTCGCCGGTTCGGACGCCCGCCCAAAGGCATCTGGCTTCCAGAGTGCGCCTACCGCCCGCCCTACATGTGGAAGTCACCAGTGGGGGAGGGCGAAGTGCCTTGGCCGCGCAAGGGGGTTGAGGACTACCTGGCCGAGAACGACTTGAACTACTTCTTCGTCGACTCGCATATGATTCGCGGGGGTGAGCCTCTGGGCACGTACCACGCGAAGTTCCCCCAACTGGCCGAGCTCTTCGCCCGCAGCAGCAAGTTCTTCAGCCCGCCGCCGGAGTGGCGCAGCGAGTACGAGCACTACGCGCTGCCCAACGGAGTGGTCTGCTTCCCCCGGGACCCCCAGACGACGGTCAAGGTTTGGTCAGGCGACACCGGCTACCCGGGCGATGAGTACTACCTGGAGTTCCACAAACAGCTCTATCCCGGGCGACTGCGCTATTGGCGTATCAGCCAGAACAAAGCCGACCTGGGCGCCAAGCAGCCCTACGATCCCTGGAACGCCTACGAGCGCATCCTGAACCACGCCGAGGACTTCCGACAGACCTTGCGCGGCGCGCTCGGACACTACAAGGGAGTCGCGGATCGCATGGGAACACTGGTCGCCATGTACGACACCGAGCTGTTCGGGCACTGGTGGTGGGAAGGGCCTGAGTTCCTTTACGAATCGAGCAGGCTGCTGCACCACGACCCGGAGATCGAGTTGGTTTCGGGTAGCGATCTACTGGATCAAGAACCGCCGCGGCACACCATCACCTTGCCCGAGGGCTCGTGGGGGGAAGGCGGCTATCACTACGTGTGGCTCAACGACGACAACTACTGGACCTGGCAACGCCTGTACCCTTGCGAGCGGACGATGCGCAGATTGGCACGTGAATACGCCGACGGTCCGGCGCGGGAGATTGTCGAGCAGGCCGCGCGAGAGTTACTCCTGGCGGAGGCCTCCGACTGGCAGTTCCTCATCTCGACCTTCTCGGCGCGCGACTATGCCGAGATCCGGTTTGCCGACCATATCGAGCGCTTTGAACGCCTTGCCGAAATGGCCGAAGCCGTGCACGGAGGTGCGAGCATGAGTGAGGCGGATCGGGAATTCCTCGAGGATTGCAAGCTGAAAGATGCGCCATTCCCCAACCTCGACCTCTCCTACTGGGCCCGGCTGGAGCACCCGATCGCTGAAGAGAGCGAAGTAACCGCGAGGTAGAAACGTAAGCATTAGCATGATTCGTTTTGCTTGCGCTCTCCCCGTCGCGTTGCTGGCGGCTGTTTCTCCTGCCCAGAGTGCCTCCGAATGGCGGAGGTCGCAGATGTCCGCGGCCGCGCTCGGGAAGAGGGTCGATGCCGCGCTCGGGAACCTGAAGAACGCCTACGGCGAAACCAGCTTGATCGTCCAGACCCCGAGCGGAAACGGAAATGCCCGCAGCGTAATCAAGATCGCGGACCGCAGCAAGTACCTGATCGAATACGTGTGGTTCGATCGCGGACGGCCCTTCACGTCCGGCATTCGCGGAAACGGCGGCAAGGTTTCGGTGCTATCGCAAGAGGGGTGGGAGGCGGCTAAACCGGCAAGCGGCCTGACCCCGCCGCCGACCGGCCTTTCGCTGGTGCAAGGCTTCAACTCGATCATGCCCCGACTCGTATGGACGCCGATCACCAACGCAAAGCCGATCTTCGAACCTCTGGCGTCGGGCTACGCGCGAGGCATCGGCGGCTACCAGGCGCGGGTAGAGGAGAAGGTGTCGCACGTGGGCGGCAAGAGGATCGTCAACTACCGCATCTTGGCAACCCGACACGCCGCCGGAGCCAAGACGTACGGCCCGAGTTCGATCGAGATTCGAGTGGACGGGCAGTACTGGCTCCCGGTGACGATTCGGATCGACAACAAGGATACGAAGGGTCGACCGCACTTCATGCAGTGGCAGTCCTTCTGGAGATTCGGCCAAAAGTTCGATCCGAAAGAGTTCGTGCTGAACTAGCGCCGGGCGGCGACCAGATTCTTCTTCCAGTAGGCGCCGGCGAGATGGTCGGTCGCGACGCCGCCGCGGCCGCTGCTGCTGTGTACGAAGTATCCGTTGCCCAGGTAGATCCCGGTGTGCCCGATCTTGTTGCGCTTCGCCTCCCAGAAGTAAAGGCGGTCCCCTGGGCGCAGGTCCTCGTAGCGATAGATGGGCGTGCCGACGAGCGCCTGCTGGGCCGCCGTGCGCGGCAGACTCAATCCGATCTTGCCGTAGAGATTCTTGACGAATCCTGAGCAGTCGATGCCGGAGCTCACGTCGTTTCCGCCCCAGACATAGGGCGTGCCGACAAAGTTCAGCGAATAGCGCGCCATGGCCGCCCGGGCGTCTCCCGGCAGGTTCGCCCGAACGTTGCGCTCGATCGGCTGGTCGGATGTCACTTCGTAAGGCAGCTTCGCGACGAGGTCCGTCTTGACGTAGCCGTACATGCCGTTGGCGAGAAGGACCTTCATCCAGCCCTTGGCCGAGCTGTCCTGGACCACCAGATACTCATACTGCTTGACGCGGTAGTAGACACGCCCCTTCGTCGTCGGGGTCGCGTGGATTGTCGTCGGTTTGACCGCTTGGCCAAGCTTGCCCAGCACGACCTTGCTCGCGTCGGCGTAAGCCGCGCATAGGAGCAGCGTGAGCAGCGGGAGAGCACGCAAAAGCTTCATTCGGAAACAGGCAAAGTTTAACACAACCAGACTCAGTGTCCCACCCTTCTTATCGGCGGCTCCGCCCCAGCCTGAAGAGCCACAATACCTTCGATGACGGTATCGGAGCTCCTGGACGTTCTGGCGGCGCGCCCTCTCGTGGCATCCGTTCAGGCGAGCGAGGGCTCACCGGTCGAAGATCCCACCACCCTGGCGCGACTTGCAGCCGCCAGTGCGGAGCAGGGAGTTCGGGTGCTCAGACTCCAGGGAGTCGAGAATGTTCAGTCCGCGCGCCAGGCGACCGGCCTTCCCTGCATTGGCCTTGTCAAAAGGCGCTATCCCGGGTCAGAGGTCTACATCACCCCCACGATTGCGGAGGTCGAGGCTCTGCTTGCGAGCCCATGCGAGGTGATCGCTCTGGATGCGACGTTGCGCGAGCGTCCAGAGGGCCAGACCCTGCGGTCGCTGGTCCAAGAAGTGCATCGGGCAGGGCGACTCGCGATGGGCGACTGCGACACCATCGCCTCGGTCCGCCACGCTCTTTCATGCGGCGTCGACCTGGTGGGGACCACCCTGGCCGGCTACACCGACGCGGCTCCGTCGACGACGGGCCCCGATCTCGGCTTCTTGCGTGAAGCCATCGCGGAATCGACGGTGCCGGTACTGGCAGAGGGGCGGTTTGCGCAGCCCTGGCAGGTGCAAGCGGCGCTGCGCATCGGGGCGGCGGCGGTGGTGGTCGGCGGAGCCCTGAACGATCCGGTCAAGCTCACCCGCGGCTTCATCCGGGCAGCCACGGTAGCCGACGGGCCGGTGGGCGCCGTGGACATCGGAGGCACCTGGCTCCGGTTCGGCATCTTCTCGCCGGACTGGAAGCTCCTCGACTCACGCCGCATTACAGTCCCCAGGGACCGCACTTCCCGGCTCGACTGGATCCGAGAGCAGGTGCAATACGGATCCGTGCACCGGGTCGGGATTAGCACCGGCGGTACGGTCGATCCTCACACGGGCGAGGTGTGGGAGGCCAAGCCGATCATCCCGGGGCACGCCGGCACCGTCTTCGACGAGGCCACCGTCGGCGTCCCGACCCTGGCACTCAATGACGGCCTCGCGACAGCATGGGGCCACGCCAACCTCCCCCAGTTCGCGGGAAGGCGCGTGGCAACCCTCGCGCTCGGCACCGGCGTGGGCTGCGGGTTCGTCGTCGAAGGGTCGATCTGGATGGGACCGCGAGGTGAGTATCCGCGCCTGAACGACATGCCCAGCGGCGTTCGCGATCTTACGGTGGAGCAGGCGCTGGGTGGAGCGTCGCTGGGCGAGGCGCCTGGCGGCGAAGCGATCCGGGACGCGGTCCAAGCCTTCCTCCAGTCGTCCCTGATGCTGCAGGAGATGCTCTTTCCCGACGAGATCGTCGTTTGCGGCGGAGTCGGCCTTGGTGATTGGATCGCGCCGTTCCTGCGGGGCCAGGGTCTCTCGGCCAGCCCGTTCGGCGAGGATGCCGGCCTGTACGGCGCAGCTGCGCTGGCCCTGTTCCCTCCCCTCGCGCTCCCCTAGATCGGGTGTTCGATCTGGAAATGCTCGCAGTAGCGCCGGAACAGGTTGTGCGCCGACGGGTAGCACGAGTGCGGCGACACGAAGTGGGGGAACTCGAATGTGATGATCTTCTCGGCAATCTGTGACGCCGCCTCCAGCTTGAACCTCAGATAGCGCCAATCCGCCGGCGGGAACTTGATCGGCATGTCCCGGTCGAAGGTCTCCAAGTTCGACCATATGCGCACCCCGTAGCGGCGGCCCAACTCGCCGATGCCCTCGATGAAGGCCGGTAGTTCCTGGTAGTGCACCTGGCCGTCTTGGAAGGCGCAGATGTCGAAGGCGCCCCTCGTTTCCGAGAAGATACGGTCCCAGTGGTCGAAGCTCTCCTCGAGGGTGAAGGCGTTCTCCTTCAGCTGCTTCGAGCCCTGCGGGTAGGGGGAGATGAGCACGGGAGCGTCGACGGTGGCCTTGCAGTGCCTGCCGAGATGATTGAACAGTTCGATGATGTGGGCATCGTTCTTGCCGGTCTCGTGGCAGAGGTACCAGCCCTTGAAGGATGGGTGGTGTCCGTATCGGGTGGCTACTTCGTCGATGAACGGCTTGTTCAGCTCGACCTCCTTCCACCAAGTTCGGCGCACCCAGTGGTGGCCGGAATCGTAGAGCCCAAAGAACACCGACAGACCAAACTCGTCCGCGAGCGAGTAAAACGTCTCGCCCAGGTCCTCGTACACCGGAAGCAAATCGGGGATGGTGCGCGACGGGAAGATGCACTTGTTCTGGTAGCCGGCCCGGATGATGATGACGGTGTCGATGCCGATGTGCCGGTACAGCTCGAATTCGCGCCGCCACTCATGACGACCCCAGTTCTGGGACGGGATGTCGTGCGTGATCTCGTCGAGGAAGGTGCCGGTAATACGCTGTGTGGGCATGGGAGTGGTGTGCGTATGATGACCGGAAGCTCACGGCGCTCGCTCTCCACCGCCCAATCATCCTTTGCGAGAAGGGAACACCGCGCCCAGCCCCAACTGGTATCAATGAAGCGTGCGCTCCCTGCTCTCCCCACGACTCGCCCTCTTGCCCGCTATCGCGGTGTCGCCCGTCATCGCCTCCGCCGACCGCCTGATCGAGATACCGGTTGGGCGCAAGCTGCCGGCAGGAGCCGCGCGGCTCGAGCATCTTTGGGAACCCGGTGACTTCACCCGGTCCAGAACGTACCTCGGCTACGGCATCGACCAAGGGGTGGAGGTGGAGTTCCTGTACGACCGCATCGAGAGCAGGGCCGGCCGAATCGAGGTTGACCTCTCCTACCAGTATTATCCGGCGTTCATCGACCAGGTGCCGGCGGTCCGGTTCGGCATTCGGGACCTTGGCAATTCAGGCAGCCGTGGCAATCGCGTGTACGTAGCGGCTACCTACCTCTTCACCCTCGAGGGGGAGCTGAACGCGAACGAACGCGGAGAGTTCACGGTGGGAGCGATGAGCGGCGGCCGCAACTCCATCTTCGTCGGCATCCTGCTGCCGTTCTCCGAGTCCTTACGAGTCATGGCCGAACACGACGGGATGCGGGTTACGGCTGGGCTGGAGTTGAGACCGGCGGACGGCCTTGCTCTGAAGTGGCTGTTTCGCCCGAACCAGACGCTGGTGAGCCTGAGCCTGTCGCGTCGATTCTAAGCTCGAGACCTTCTTTGCGGCATGCGTCGACGATCCGCCGGGACAGCTCGGCCGCAAAGGCTTCCCGAGCTTCTCGGTCCGACCTGCCGGCAGCAAACTCGGCATAGGTCAGCGGCTCTACGAACCGCACCACGCATCGCGCCCACTTCGGCCGCTTTCCGCCCTTGCCCCACTTGATCTGCGTGCCCACGATCCCTACCGGAAGAACCGCCGCTCCTGTTCGCTTGGCGAGCATCGCGACACCTCGGTTGACCGGCTGAAAGTTCTGGCCCTCCCCCCTTGTGCCTTCCGGGAAGATCAGCAGCGCATTCCCACCCTCCAGAATCGCGATCGCGTTCCGGATGGACTCGGTGTCGCCCTCACCTCGCCGGACGGGAAACGCCCCGAGACTGCGGATCAGCCATCCAAAGATCGGGTGCCGAAAGAGCTCCTCCTTGGCCATGAACGTCAGCTTTCTGGGCAATGAACAGGCAATGAGAGGGGGGTCCAGATAGCTGAAGTGGACCGGCGCCACGATGAGCGGTCCCTTGAGAGGAACCAGCTGCTTGGCATGGACCGTGAGGCCGCCTGTGAGCTTGAAGAAGCCATAACGCACGAGGGTGCGCACGAACCAGTACCAGGCTGTCCCCAGCGCTCTGCGCATGGCAACGAAGTATGGCACCCAAGGGCGCATCTACACTGGCTGCGAACGGCCACCACCGACGCCCTAAATGCGACCTGAACTATGATCACTCATGCGTAGGCGAGTGTGGACGCGGGGACGGAAGGTCATGGGCAACCTCCTGCCGGCGCTGCTCTTCCTGCCGCCAGCCACGATCGGGATCTCGATGATGTTCCTGGACCGCGAGATCCTCGGAAGGGGCATGCCCTACGTCGTCGCGGCCCCAGTGCTCGGCTGGCTCGCGCTGAACCTCCTCGGCCATTACGGGAACCGGGCTATGCGGCGCGAGATGACGTTTCGCTTGAAGGCCGAACGTTCGGAGCTTCCTCCCAAGCCGGTATTCGTGGGCTTCGCCCGGCCCAGCTATCATGGGCTGCTCGACGCGCACGAAGACGTGGGCCACCTGCTCTTGCACGACGACCGGATCGAGTTTCTGGGCGAGGATCACCGAATCTCACTGGCCCGTGAGCAGGTGACGGCGGTGGTGTTTCGGGCAAACGTGCATACCCTGCTCGGCCTGGGCAGGTGGGTGTCGGTGGAGGGCGTGGTAGATGGCAAGCCGGTGCGCATGCTAATCGAGCCCCGAGAGCGGGACACGATGCTGGGCAACCTCTTGTTCGGCCGGCGGCTGAGGCGCGAGATAGAAACCTGGCTCCGCGGCCGGCCCGCAAAAGTTGGGTAAGTTGGCGGGTCCAATCATCTACAATCTGCCAAGCACCACCCTTGGAAGACGTCTTTCGCAGTTTCGAGGAGTTCACCCGGCCGTCGATGCGCACGTTCTTGCACGTGATCGACATCCTCCTGGTTGCCTTCCTCATCTACCGGGTGATGTTGTTGATCCGTGGCTCCCGGGCCTGGCGCATCTTGTGGGGTGTCGTCGGCTTCGTTCTGCTGCTGTTCATCAGTCGCGCGCTGCAGTTCACGGCGCTCCATTGGGTGCTGGACAAAGCGACCCTGCTTGGACCGGTTGCCCTGGTCATTCTCCTCTTGCCGGAACTGCGTCAGGCACTAGAGGGCATCGGGAAACTGGGGATCTGGCCACAGAAGCTGGTCGCCAGTGAGAGCGCCACTGAAGCCAGAACCGTTGAGGAAGTGGTTGCCGCGGTGTCGGAGATGGCACAGTCGAACGTCGGCGCGCTGATCGTCATCGAGCGGGGCGCGCCGCTCGACGACGTTATCTCCAACGGAGTTCTGCTGGAAGCCAAAGTCAGCGCCGCGCTGCTCGGCGCCATCTTCTACGAAGGCAATCCGCTGCACGATGGCGCAGTCGTCATCCGAGGGGACACCATCGTGGCGGCCGCATGCCGGCTGCCGCTCAGCGACTCGATGCGCCTCGACGCGAACCTCCACATGCGTCACCGAGCCGCAGTCGGGGCGTCCGAGAGTTTCGACTGCTTTACGATCGTGGTGAGCGAGGAGCGTGGGGCGGTCAGTGTGGCGACAGAAGGGCGCCTGCGCAAGTTGCAGAACGCCGCCGAACTACGGGAGATCATGACGAAGGAGCTGCGGGACATGCCCGAGCCTTCGCTGCCCAGAAACGGCATCATCCGGTCCCGAAGGAGGAACGCCGATGCGAAGCCAAAGGCTCGGTAAGGTCGACGTGCCTCTGATGGTCGCCTCGCTGTTCCTGGCGTTTGTGCTCTGGCTCTTTGTGCAGTCCCAGAGCGCGCTGGCGACCACGATGCAGTTTCAGAAGCCGCTCGAAGTGCAGGGGCTGAACAACGAAGAATTGATTGTGACTTCGATCCCGGGAGACGTGGTGATCGAGGCGCAAGGCACCCGAGAGCAGTTGGACCGCATCGACCCGAACCTGATCAGCGCCTTCGTCGACCTCTCGAAGGTGGAGCCTGGGGGACATCGCGTGCGGGTGCAACTCAAGGCGCCGAGCGGCCCCACTTGGAGCCTCATCCGGCCCTACGCAGACGTCGTCGTGGAACGCCTGGCACGCCGCACAATGGTCGTACAGGTGGTGATGCAGGGCGAGGTGCCGCCCGAGTCCAGCTTGGCGATCGCCGGCGCGACCGCCAGGCCGGAGAGCGTCGTGGTGTACGGCCCCATGAGCGAGATCGCCAAAGTCGATCGGGTGCGAGCGCTGCTGAACCTGAGTGAGGTGCGGGCCGGCGAGGCCCGTTCGACCACCCTCGAAGTTCTCGACGACAACAACAAACCGCTGGGCCCGCTCGTGAGGACGGACCCGACGCTCGTGACGCTCGACCCGGCAGTCGTCCCGGCCGAGAGCCAAAAGAGCGTCATCGTCGATCCCCTCATCGAGGGAGAGCCCGCGCCTGGCCACCGGGTCAGGGGCTACCAGATCCGACCCTCACTGATACAGGTCCGGGGTAGCAGCGAGCGCCTTGCGGAGCTGACGACCATCTCAACCGCGCCCATCAACATCTCCGGCCTGACGGCCAACGCCACCCGAGCGGTGCGGCTAAGGCTTCCCCGCGGAGTGTCCGCCTCCGGATCGGCTTCGGTGAGCGTGACCATCCAGATCGAGAAGACTGCCTCGCCTCCCCCAACCGAGGACGAGCGCCCCCCCGACGGCGGATGATCGAGATCAGGCCCATCCATCCTCACGAGGCCGAGCCCTTTCTGCGGCTGCTCTGTGAGGTTTTCGACCTCGATTTCGGGAGGGCCAGGTCCGTCTTCTTCACCGAGCCGCTCTTCGATCTCCAGCGCAAGTGGGCGCTGGTGGAAGATGGCCACCTTGTATCGGTCCTCACCACTGTCCCGCTGCTTTTTGGCTGGGGAGGAGCCATCGGCATCGCCGGCGTGGCCACGCGCCCGTCTTCCCAGGGGCGGGGCTACGCCACCCAACTTCTCGATTACGTTCTCGAGGAAGCCTGTGGGCGGGGCGAGAAGGGCGCGCTGCTGTTTGCCCGCGACGCCCGCGTCTACCGAAGGAGTGGATTCGAAGAGATCGACGAGGTTCTGCGGGGCCCCATCGACGGCAGTCCTGAGAAGCATTCCGCGATCCTCTCCAGCGCGGAGGTGCGCCGCCTCTACGACGATTGGGCCCAAGGCCATTCCGCCAGGCTGCGGCGGGACGACAAGCGCTGGGATTATTGGAAGTGGACGCTGCGGGTCTGCTCAGCCATTCCCGACGGATACCTGTGTCTGGAGGGCGGACTTTTGAGAGAGTGCGTGGCGGCGCGGCCACCAGGCGATTGGCCCGTTGGTAGGGGCGTGGAGTGGCTGGGACTGCGCAACGTGGCAACTCAGCTCGGGCTGCCGCTGCTGCAGCCGCGGCTCGACCTGTACCTGATGGGTCGAGGAATCCCGGAGCCGCCCCAGATGTTCATGACCGACCAGTTCTAGCAAGCCGACGCTCGGGGTTCCCCCGCGGCCGCCCGGTGTAGACAGGAGGCGGGTACAATAGCGCTTCGACTTGACCTGACAAAGTGGACCAGAGACGATGAAGAGAACCTACCAGCCGAACAACCGGCACAAGAGCAAGACCCACGGCTTTCGGGTGCGCATGCGCACGACCGACGGCCGCAACGTGATCAAGCGGCGCCGACTCAAGGGCCGGGTCAGGGTCACCCACTAAGAGGGAGCATCAAGGGGCCCAGCAAGACCAGGTTCGAAACGATCTACCGCGACGGCAAAAGAGTCAATGGTCCGCTCTTTCGCCTCGTTTCGCTCCCCGGCTCGGGTCTTGTCGGTTTCGCGACTGCCAAAAAGATCGGGTCCAAGCCGCAACGCAACCGAGCTCGAAGACGTGCTCAAGAAGCGACGCGGGGCCTGACTTGCGAAGAGCTCGACCTGGTCATCGTCGCGCTTCCGGCAGCCGCTCAAGCTAGTTTTGTCGAGTTGAAGAACGAGATGCACCGACTGTTCGGCGAGAGCCGCAAGCGATGGGCAAACGCATTGGAATCTTCCTAATCCGCCTGTACCAGAACCTCACCCGATGGATGCCGCCAACCTGCCGCTACACGCCAAGCTGCTCGAACTACACTCTCCAAGCAGTCGAGCGCTACGGGCTCCTCAAAGGGAGCTG
Source organism: Fimbriimonadaceae bacterium (assembly GCA_035540435.1). Taxonomy (GTDB): domain Bacteria; phylum Armatimonadota; class Fimbriimonadia; order Fimbriimonadales; family Fimbriimonadaceae; genus DATLGQ01. The sequence continues at coordinate 6,431 of DATLGQ010000262.1, read as the reverse complement.
GCTGGGGCTCAAACGCATCTGCCGCTGTCATCCTTTTCGTCCGGGGGGACACGACCCAGTTCCCTGAACCCATAGCATGAGCCAACCCACTCCTAAACAAAGCTTCATCCAGACGCTGTTGCTGTTCGCGGTCATCTACCTCGGCATCAGCTTGATGTGCCCCAAGCCGCCCGAGGAGACCCGCCCCAGCGAGGAGATCCTTTCGAATCTCCGCAAGCTCAACGGCGAATACGCGGCAGGCACCCGGGACAAGGGCGAGGTGATGCAGCAGGTCCTGCAGGAGCACGGCCGCCTCGTGCAAAAGCTCGGCAGCGAATCCGGGAATGAAGCTATCGAACTTGCTCGACGGGTGGAGGGCGATGTCCTGACGGCGGACGTGCAGATCAAGCACGGCATCCTGCACAAGGACTTCAACGCCATCACGATGGGCTACCAGATGCTTCACGGGCAGGCGCCCGAGGTCACCAAGAAGCCCATTTGGAACCAGCCATTCAAGGTAGCGCCCACCAAGGAGTCGCCCGCCACCATGATCAGTGCGGCCGCCCTTAAAGAAGAGGCGTTCAAGCAGGCGCACGAACTGGGCCAGCACACGCTCGTGTGGGGCTTGATTCCCGGATACCAACTGATCGATTTTCTCGTCAGGATGACCGGCGCGATTCCAGCCTTCAGCTACGGGTTTGCGGCCTTCGTGTTGGCAGTGATCGTCCGGGCCATCGTCTGGCCCCTGGCGCAGAAGCAGTACATGTGGGGCCGGCAGATGTCGCAGCTCCAGCCTCTGATCAAGGACCTCAAGGACAAGTACACGGGCCAAGAGCTGAACTTGAAGGTGATGGAGCTGTACAAGGAGTACGGCATCAATCCCATGGCCGGCTGCGGCCCGGCGCTCCTTCAGATGCCGCTCTTCATCGCCATCTACCAGTGCATGCTGTACTACAAGTTCGAGTTCCAGAAGGGAACGTTCCTCTGGATCAACCCGAGCACCAGTGCAGCCACCAACGGCTTTGTCGCCCCGAACCTGGGAGAGCGAGACTACATCCTGCTCGTGATCTACGGGCTCTCGATGATCGCTACGACCCTGCTCACTCCGGTTGCCGATCCCAGCAACGCAAGGCAACAGCGACTGATGGGGGTCGGCATCGCGGTCTTCTTCACGCTGCTGATGTTCACCGGCATCTTCCCGGTGCCGGCCGCGTTCGTCCTCTACTGGATCTTCACGAACATTCTGGCCACGGCTCAGTCCCTGCGGGCTTACCGGCTTCCCCTGCCGCCCCTGGAAAAGAAGAACGTCGTATCGACCGGCGGAGTGCTTCCGGTCACCAAGACCCAACCAGGAGCCAACGGCAAGTCGACGACGATCAGCAACGGAGCCTTCAAAAACACCGGGGCTCCCAAGCTCCACAAGCCGAAGAAGAAGCGACGGTAGTTGCGACGTTTAGGTGTAAAGTTCTGGAAAGAAGAATATGCAGTCGATTGAGATAGCAGGAAAGTCAGTTCAGGAGGCCACCAAGGCCGCCGCCGCGAAGCTTGGCGTCGCCGAGGACGCGGTCGAGGTAACGGTGCTCGAAGAGACCAAGGGTCTGTTCGGCAAGGGCAACGTCCGCATCCGGGCGGAAGTTAAGACCGCTCCAACTCAGGCAGCGGTCGCTGTCGAAGAGCCGCCGGCCAAGGCGCCCGCCAAAGCGCGACGGGGCGCCAAGAAAGCGGCGCCGGCTGAGGAGCCCGCGACGGTAGAAGCGCCCACCGAAGCCGCGGCCGCGGACGAGGAAGTCGGTCCGGCTCCTGCTGACGTTCAGGCCAGTGACGCTGATGCCGACCATATGGCGGATCTCATCCGTGACATTCTGTCCAAGGCCGACCTGACGGTCGAGGTGAAGGTTACGGGCACGACCGGTCGGTACGTCAACATCGAGCTCGACGGGAAAGACGTCGCCCATCTGGTAGGCAAGCATGGCGAGGTTTTGAACGCGTTGCAGTACCTGGTCAACGTGGTTGCAGGAAGACGCTTCGCCAATGGCGTTCGAGTCACCCTCGAAGGCAACAACTACCGGCGACGGCGCGAAGAGGCGCTGACGACGCATGCGAACAAGATTGCGGACCTGGTGCTCAAGCGCGGCGAAGAGGCCGTTCTGGACGCTCTGCCGGCCTTCGAGCGCCGCATCGTCCACAAAGCCCTCTCCGAAAAGAAGGGCATTACGACCTACAGCGAAGGCGAGGAGCCGAACCGCCGCGTCGTCATCGCGCCCGCCGATTGATGCGGGGACGATCAGGGCAGGTTCTGGGGCGTAGGGATAGAGGCGTCGGGAAGCCGACGCCGAACAGGTGATTCAGCTTTGTCCATTTCAACGGTAAGGAACTTCTTTGAAAAGTCTGGCTGCGCGATGGTCGTATCCATCGTGATCGCAATCGTCTTCATCGTCGGCATCTTCGCCATCGGAGGCGGTGGCAGAGGCTCGCAGCCCACCCCGAGCGAGATCGACCAGACGCCGATCGCACAGGTAGGCGACTACCCCATCACCATCGGCAGGTTGACGTCGGCGGTCCGCGAGGGCGTGCAGACGCGCGTTCAGCAAGGGATGGAGCCCAGTGCCGTTCTGGAGGCTCAGCTCCTCGCGGAAGAGCTCTACTTCGACGTTCATCGTGGGCTTCAGCTTCAGCTGGCCCGCGAGCGGGGGCTGAGAGTGACCGACGAACTCATCCTGCGCGAGATCGAGAACGACATGGAGCGCCAGATCGAGCAGGCCCGGTTCCAGATGATCATCAACGGTCAGCTCAAGCCCGATTCGAGCGAGAAAGATTTTCAGGACGCGTTTCAGAAGCAGGCCGGCGTCGACACCGCAACCTACAAGAAGCGCCAGCTGGATGCTGCGCGCGAGGTGTTGAAGGACGAGCAGCGGCGAGCGATCTTGGCCGCGTCCGCAGTCCCGGCAGCTTTGATCGAGAGCTACACCAAGAAACTGAACCCTACGGATGATGAGGTCAAGAAGAGCCTGGCGACCCTCCAGGTCCAGAAGATCGTGCTGAAAGATCGAGGCACGAAGGATCCGATGGAGCGCGCCAAGGAAATCCTCGCTGAGATCAAAGGCGGGCTCAGCTTCGATACTGCGATCAACCGCTATTCGGAGGCGGAAGTCTTCTCACCGAACCAACAGAAGACCTCCTCGGAGCCCCTGAGCATGGCGACGGTGCTGGCTGATCCCACTTACAGCTCGCTGAAGAACGCCAAGGTGGGTGACGTCAGCGAGCCGATCCGCACCCGCGACGGAGTCACCATCTACAAGGTCACCGAGATCAAGAACGACCAGGCGAAGGACTTCGACAAGAACAAACAGATGCATCGTGAGGCGTATGTCCGAACCCTCGCCAATCTCCAGGTGGCCAACGACCTGCAGGAGATGGGCAAATCCAACGTGGTCAAGTGGGAGAGCGAAGGCTACCGGCTGCTCTATGCCTGGGCAGCGCTCAGCCGCGACCAGAACCAGCCACCCAAAGACGAGCTGATCCGGCAGTACGAGAACATCGCCAAGCAGGCCGAGGCGGTCGCCGCAAAGGAGGACCCGCTGGGCGGCCAGCAGCAGGCGGCACTTGCCCAGTACCTGGCCGTCGACAGCATCTGGCAACTCCTCTCCCGGGAGGAACGCGAGGCGCGCCGCGAAGAGCGCGTCGAGTCGATCCGCAAGGCGCTGGAGCACGGAGAGAGCCTCGAACTGCTGCTCGAACTGGCCGATCTGCTGGCCGACATGAAGAGCAAAGAGGCAGCGGACGTGCTCCTGCGGGCCGCCAAGAACAACTTCGACCTCGGCAACTTCGGCCAGAGCACCAAGCTGAGGATCGGTGGGATGATCACCAAGCTTCAGACGAGCGGACTCTTGACCAGCGAGCAGTTGACGGCCCTGATCGGAGAGCAGGAGCGCTGGCAGAAGGAGTTTGAGGAGCAGAAGAAGCAGGACGAGGCGGACCGGAAGGCGATCGAGGACGCCCGGAAGGCCGAGGAAGCTGCGGCGAAGGCCGCAGAGCCGGAGGTCAAGCCAGTCGAACGGGACAAGCCGGGCGTGAACAACCGGTAGCGCATGAGCCGCTCCAGCTCCCCCCGAGAGCATGAGGCGAGTTCGAAGGCCTTGCGCCGGTTGGTGCTGGTATCCAGCCCGATCGGGAACCTCGCGGATCTCTCGGAGAGGGCAAAGATCGCCTTGAGTGAGGCCGACTTCTGGATCGTGGAGGACACCCGCGTCAGCGGCAAGCTCCAGTCGCACTTGGGCCTCAAGAAGCACATGCGAGTGCTAAACGAACACTCCAACGAACCGCAGATCAAGCGGCTGTTGGAGGAGCTACGCGGCGGTGCCACTGCTGCGCTCCTAACTGATGGAGGCACCCCCGGTATCAGTGACCCCGGCGCGCGGCTGACGGACCTCTGTCATGAGGAGGGAATCCTGGTGGATGCAGTCCCGGGGCCGAGCGCGGTCACCGCCGCCCTCGCGCTTTGCGGCTTCTACGCCCAGCGGTTCGCGTTCCTCGGGTTTCTGCCTCGCAAGCCAGGCCCGATGCAGGCGGAGCTTGCGGCTTTTGCCGACTCGCCCCTGACGATCGTTGTCTTCGAGTCGCCCTACCGGATCGACAAGCTCCTCGCCGCCTGCCACGAGGCATTGGGCTCGCGACGCTACGCAATCTGCCGAGAATTAACGAAGGCGTACCAGCAGGTGTATCGGGGGCGGTTGCCAAATGTTCCCGATGAGCGAGAAGTGCCACGCAAAGGCGAGTTCACACTCGTCTTGGAAGGCAGGAGACGCTCGGATGAAGCCGAAACATAGCCGTGGTACACTAGCGTGCGCTTCGGGGGAGCGTGGAGCCGGAACTTTATGGGGGTTGCGAGGAGCTTGTTGAGGCTGTTCCTTTGCGGACTGCTGTCCGCCATTGGCCTCAGCTTGCTTGCCCAAGATGCCACTTACCGGCTTCAGGTCGAGGACGTCATCCGGATCCAGGTTTACGATGAGCCTCAGATCGACGCCATCCTGCCCGTGGGCCGAGACGGCAACATCAGCGCGCCCTTCATCGGCATCATCCGCGCCGCCGGCAAGACGACTTCCGAGCTCGAAGCCGAGCTCACGGTCGAGTACCAGCGGAAGCTGAAGCTTCGGGATCCGAAAGTCGCGGTCACCATCCAGAGGTTCCGCACCATCAGGGCCTCGGTAGGGGGCTTCGTCAAGCGCCCAGGTGTCTTCGAAGTTCGGCCGGGCGACACCTTAGTCACGTTGCTGAACATGGGCGGCGGTCCCATCGAAGATCGCGCCGACCTCAGGCGTGCCACCTTCCGAAGGGCCAACTCGCAGGAGCTGATTCCGGTCGACCTCTACGCGATGCTCATACTCGGCGACACCTCGCAGAACTATGTCCTGGAGGACGGAGACGAGCTGACGGTGCCCGAAGAGACCAAGAACCGAATTCTGGTGCTGGGAGCTGTCATGGCGCCGGGAGCCTATCCCTACAAAGAGCCCATGACCCTGATCGACGCCATCTCGCTCGCGCGTGGCGAGGTGCGCTTCCGTTCGATGTTCTCCAAGATCATGGTGGTCAGGGAGTTGCCTGGCCGTAAGGGTCAGTACCTGCGCATTCACGCCGACCTCGTGAAGTTCGTCCGAAACGGCGACTCCAAGCAGAACGTCACGCTGCTGCCGGGCGACCTGGTGTACGTACCCGAGACCAAGACTCCGGACTTCAATCAGATCGCGTCCATCGCCAGCACGCTCTTCTACTTCGATCGCTTCTTCCGCGACAACGCTTTCGGGCTGCGGCTCCTGCCCTAGCACCCATAGCGGAGCCGGCTGCGCCGAGCTAGTACAATGCGGACGGCGTCATGATCCCCATCCGCGACAACCAGCTCAACCGCCATCTGCCGCTGGTGACCTGGACGCTGATCCTGCTCAACATCGCCATCTACCTCTGGGACCGGCAGGGGCAAGTCTTCGGCCCGAGCCTTGTGTTCGCCGATCTCGCCATGCGGCCGCGGGAAGTGGTCGAGGCGCTTCCGGGCACCGGAGACCGGTTCGCGCTCGTCACCATGTTCACCTCGATGTTCCTCCACGCCAACCTCGTGCACCTCCTCGGAAACATGGTGTTCTTGTTGGCCTTCGGCAACAGCGTGGAGAACACGATCGGCCCGTTTCGCTATGCCCTCTACTACATCTTCTGGGGCTTGGTCGCCGGGTCCGCGCATGTCTTCGTCGACAGCTCCTCCATCATTCCGACCGTTGGCGCTTCTGGAGCGATCGGCGGTGTGCTCGGCTGCTACTTCCTGTTGTTTCCCGGCAACAAGATCGAGTTCATCATCCCGATTCTGCCGTTCTGGCCGTTCGTGGTCTCCGCCTGGATCATGCTCGGCATGTGGTTCCTTTGGCAGATCTTCGTGCCTCAGCAGGGAGTGGCGAACTGGGCCCATG
>DATLGQ010000261.1:0-4239 GCA_035540435.1 Fimbriimonadaceae bacterium | reverse complement strand
GAGGACCGCCTGACGGCGCTGAACGCGCTCCTCTCACTGGTCCAGTTGGCGGATCCCGCCGCGTTCGGAACGGGAGAAGCCCTCCTCAACTCGAAGGTTCTGCCCATACGCAAGGCGGCCCTTCAGCTCCTGGCGAAGTTTCCCGAGCAGGCGCTGGGTACAGCCAAGAGGCTGCTGGGAGAGGATGAACCGAAGACGCGGACGGGAATCGAGCTGCTGGGCCTGCTGGGTACGCCCGAGGCGTTGGAGCTGTGCGGGAAGGCGCTGGACGATCCACGTGCTGGGGTAAGGCTGCAGGCTTTGCTGGCGCTGGACGGGCGGGTTCCCCCCACCTACCGGCAACGGCTGGCCGAGCTCCAGCGCGACCCGAGCGAGCTGGTGCGGGCGGTGGCGCGGCGGGTGACGGTGGGGCGGTAGCACGCCGTCCGCGAACGTCGCGGACGGCATTGGGGGACCTACATGGCGAACACGGCCCCGCCGGGCTTAGCTTGCCACTCAATTGACACGTGGCCGTTTCCTCGTAAAACCAAGATGGGGGGCTTGGAAAAGTCCACAGCCTTGGAAATCATCGACCAGGACTCGTTCTCGTTCTTCCGCCGCGGTTTCCCGTCCACGGGAAACCAAGCGGCGAGCTTCTTCCAAGCAGCTCGACCAAGCGGCGACGTCAGAGAGGGCACCTTGTACAAAACCGCCTTTCCAGGAGTTTTGTAAGCTTCCTCAATGACCGAATTCGGGAGTTCTTCCAGCGCCGTGGCCTCCCAATCCATGTCTGCACGCTCTGGCGTCCCTACTTTGCGTTGAAGCGCTTGAGCTTTGAATGCGCTCACCATTCGCCGCTTGAACTTCGAGACATCGAATTCAAAGGTAACGAAGCTCCCCTCTTTGACTACCCGGGCTCCGAGGGCGTCGGCGATCGCATGCGCGAACTGATCTTCGCTCAAGAAGCGGCCGACAACAGCGAATCGAGCTGAAGCATATACAGGGTGGCAGAAGTACTCTCTCTTGAGGCCCAGCCTCCTAAGGTCGTCCATGCCGATGACATGGTCGAGCGATGGCCAGCGGTAACCCACGGGCTTATGCTTCAAAGCCAGTTCGTGCATTCGCGATTGGTAGATAGACTTGGCCGAATCAACCGCAAAGCCATGGGTGTAATCCGAAACCGCTATGGCCTCTTCCGTCGCTTGAACTACGGCAGCCGCACGGGAGGCGCGAAACGCTTCAAAGAGCTCTTTGTCTGATCGAGCGGCTCCCAGAGACGCCCAAGACGTACCAGTCGCTAGAACAACGGCAGGCTTCTTAAATTGCAAAGCAAGGGCTCGGGCGAGTTCTAGATCATCTCCACCCTTGAATAGGAGTGCAGGCAGTAAGAAGTGGATCATCAGTTTACTTCTACTCCACAGGCGGCGGAACGAGAGTGACGACGACCGTCATTGTGTTTCCGTTTGTGTCGACTAGCGGAGATCCAGCGGTGTCCACAGGTGTGAACTTATCGTGGCAGATCTTCCAGCCGTTTGGTGAGAAAGGACCCGCGTGCGGCTTGATGGTCCATGTGTAGGCGTTCTTTCCCACAGATGGATATGAAACCGAAGGGTTGGAGCCTCCATAGCCGGGGTCGACCAGTTCACCGCTCTGCAGGACATGCTGGTAGACATTCTGCCGGCTCGCCACACTTACAAAGGTGGTCGGTGGTGTCGTGGAAACGTACTGGTCCGTATCGTGAATCCAACCCTTGTGTTGAAACGAGGACTGGTCCCAGGGAACACTGAAGCCGCTCGTTGTTATCTCGAAGGTCATGTGTTCCCCATTGTTGGCAGGGACATATCCTTGGGGGGGCTCCTCATAAACGGTCAGTAAGGCGGCAGTTAAAGAAAGTGTGGCTAACATCGAAGAGAATTGTATCCCCCCCCCCACCCGAAAGATGTCCGTTTTTCAATCCTCACAAGCACCAGAAATAGTGCTTTTATTACCAGAGCTACTCCAGCGCCTGCGTGTAAACGGCCTTGATGACTTCGTCCGGCGTGGTCCATCCCGCCATGGCCTTGGCCTTGCCATCTTCGAGCATCGTCCGGTAACCCTGCTCCCGCGCCGCCTTCAGGATCCCTTGCTGGTCCGAAGCGTGCGCGATGGCCTGCCGGAAGGCGGGCGTTCCGCGAATCAACTCGAAAACGCCGATTCGGCCCTTGTAGCCGGTCCCGCGGCAATCGGCACAGCCCTTGCTCTTGGCGAACTTGCCGGTCTCCAGCTCCGCAGCTGTTAAGCCGAGCATCTCCGCCTCGTCCGGTTCCGGCCGGTACTGCTCGCGGCATTTGGGACAATTCAACCGGACCAGCCGTTGGGCGAGAACCGCCACCGTCACCGCCGCGATCAGGTAGGGCTCGGCGTCCATGTCCACCATTCGACCGATCGTCTCGACCGCATTGTTGGTGTGAATCGTGGACAAGACCAAGTGTCCGGTCAAACCGGCTTGGATGCCGATGGCCAGCGACTCTGGATCGCGCATTTCGCCGACCATCATGACGTCCGGGTCCTGTCGCAAGAAGGTCCGCATGACCTTCGGAAAGGTCATCTTTTCGCTGACCTGCACCTGGGCGATGTTCTGTTCGAACTCGTATTCGACCGGATCCTCGACGGTGACGATGTTTCGCTTGCGCGAGTCGAGCTGGTGGAGCGACGCATAGAGGGTCGACGTCTTACCGGAGCCGGTGGGCCCCGTGACCAGGATCAGGCCATAAGGCACCTGGATCGCCCGACTCCAGTCCTTCAGGACGTTCTCAGGCATGCCGAGCTTGGTCAGCTCCACTCTCATCGCTTGGGGATCGAGGATGCGCATGACCATCTTCTCGCCGTTGAGCGAGGGGATGCAGGAGGCGCGGGCAGAGAGCCTGCGGCCCATGAATTCCATGTCGATGCGCCCGTCCTGTGGCTCCCGGTTCTCGTCGATGCGCATGCCTGCCGCGAGCTTGAGGCGTGCGATGACGTTCGCGGCTTGCTCGGGAGGGAGCTGGCCGGTGTCGTGCAGGATGCCGTCCTGGCGATAGCGGATGCGAAGCTGGTCGCGCTCGGGCTGCAGGTGGATGTCGCTGGTCCCGGTTTCGAGCGCGTTCATGAAGATGTTGTCGACGATGCCGACGGCGAGCGACATCTCCTCGCCGCCCATCTCGCGAATGTTGCCCTGCTCGCGCAGGACGAGTCGGAAGCGCTTGCCGGCGCCGTAGTTCGTCTGTGAGTAGTCCTGGATCATCTGCGGGTGCCCCAATCAGCTTAGCTGGTTTCAGGACGGTTGCCCAGGGCCGAAAGGTTGGCCACGACCGCTTTGTCAGAATAGGACGTGCCGCTCCCGCGCCCGAACCTGCCCCTCAGCATCACCGTGCTGGTGTGGGGCTTCAACTTCGTGGCGGTGAGAAGGCTCTATGGGGAGGGGGTCGAGCCAGTGCCGCAGATGACGGCGCCGAGCGTGGCGCTGCTGAGGTTCCTGGCCATGTGGGGGCTGCTGTGGGCGGTCTGCAAGTGGCGTGGCGATCGCCTGGCGTACCCTCCCGGCCAGGCCGGACGCATTCTGCTGATGGGCTTCCTCGCGATGGGGCTGTACATGGTCGTGTTCCTTGAAGGCATGCGCACCAGCTCCGCGGCGGAAGGAGCCATCATCTTGGCCACCGCGCCGGTCCTGACCCTGCTGATGGCGGTACTGGCCAAGCAGGAGCGCTTCCAGGTCGGAATCCTGGTGGGGTCCGTGTTCGCGTTCGTCGGCGTGTGCCTGGTGGTGCTCGCCGGCGCAGAGCTGGGCGAGGGGAAGCTGGTGGGCAACCTGCTCGTGCTGTCAGGCTCGTTCATTTGGGCTTGGAGCACGGTCGTCAGCCGTCCGCTGGTCAGTCAGCACTCGCCTTACGTCATCCTCACCCTCAGCATGCCCGGTGCGCTGCCGATCCTGCTTCCCTACGGGCTTGCCGACTCACTATCGCTCGACTACGGGGCGTTCCGCCTCGATACCTGGATGATGTTCGCTCACGTCGTGGTCATGGCGGGGCTGGTGGGCTTCATCGGGTTCTTCGAGGGGGTCCGTCAGATCGGGGGCCCCGCGGCGATGCTCTACCAGTACTTCGTGCCGCCTATCGCGGCGCTCTTCGCCTGGCTCATTCTAGGCACTCACTTGCTGCCCCTCCAACTGATCGGGCTGGGGGTGGTGTTCCTGGGGGTGGCGTCGGCTCAACGCGCGCGCACCCGGTCCGCTCAGGGTGAAAT
>DATLGQ010000260.1:0-2042 GCA_035540435.1 Fimbriimonadaceae bacterium | reverse complement strand
GGACAGCCACTGGGAAGTCTGCCGCGAGACGAGATGATCCGGGCGCCGGGGATGTATCGCCGCCACTACGCGCCCAAGGCGAGGCTCGAACTTGTGCGCGAGCTAAAGCCCTCCGACGTGGGGCTCACGTTCGGGGAGCCGGCAGGTCAAGGTCAGATTCGGATGCCCCTCGACCCTCGGGCGTATGCCGCAAACCTCTATGTCGCGCTGCACCGCCTGGACGCGCTCAAGCCGTCGGTCATAAGGGTTGAGGAACCAGCCGACGATCCGGCGTGGGAGGCGATTATCGACCGCCTGCGCAAGGCGAGCGCCGACGCCGCCTAAGTAAACTGGGCCGCCGTGATCGTCCTCCAGGACCGCGTATATGCCCAGCCGAAGGGGATCCCGCTCCACTTCGACTTCGTTCGCCCGCCCGGAGAGGAAACTTGTCCGCTGGTCGTGGCCTGCCACGGTGGAGGTTGGATATCGGGTTGCAAGGAGGATATGCGGGATGTGGCGCGCCTGCTGGCTCACGCCGGATATGCGGTGGCGTCGCCACAGTACCGGCTAGCTCCGCTGCACCCCTATCCCGCCGCGATCGAGGACGTGCAGGCCTTCGTGAGGTACGTGCGCTCCCACGCCGTCGAGCTCGGCGTCCATCCGGAGCGAGTGGCCAGCCTCGGGATCAGTGCGGGGGGTCACCTCGCCGCAATGCTGGGCGTCACCAACCCGCCCGCGCCCGAAGGAGAGCCGAGGGAGCTGCGATCGCAAGTCAACGCCGTGGTGGCCATCTGCCCGATCACCGACATCGCCCATCCTCGCGAACTGCAGAATGAGATCAGCGTAGGATTCGTCGAGCAGTTCATGGGCGGTCCGTTTCTGGGCAATGAGCAGCGTTACCGGGAAGCCAGCCCGCTGCACCACGTCACTCCGGACGACCCACCCTTCCTGATCGTCCATGGTGAAGCCGACGAGATCGTGCCGGTGGTCCAGAGCGATGAGTTGGCAAGCAAGCTGGAGCACAACGGAGTGAGCGTCAAGTACATTCGGCTCCCAGGGGAAGGACACGGTTTCTCTTTGCCCGCCTTCGAGCTCATCATGCAGGAGTCGCTCGCCTTTCTCAAGGAGAATCTGTAGCTCATGGCCGCCGCTCATACCTTCCCCGTCGATCAGCGGGACGTCGTGGACCTGCGCAGCGATACCGTCACTCGACCCACTCCCGAAATGTTCGAGGCCATGCGTTCGATGCCGGTCGGGGATGACGTCCTCGGCGACGATCCCACGGTCGTCCAGCTCGAGCGCCTGGCGGCGGACCAGACGGGAAAGGAGGCGGCGCTCTTCGTGCCCAGTGGCACGATGGGAAACCAAATCGCCCTGGCGGTTCATTGTTCCAGGGGCGATGCGATCCTGATCGAGGAGGAGGCGCACATCCTCTATTACGAAGGGGGCTCCCCGGCTGTGCTCGCCGGTGTGGTTTCGTGGACGCTACCGTCCGATGGCGGAGTGATGGACCCATCCGCGGTCGAATCACGGATCCTCAAGCGCTCGGAGCACACTCCGGCCACCACCCTCTTGTGTTTGGAAAACACCCACAACCGAGCGGGGGGGACGATTATCCCGATAGGATGTCTTGCAGCCTATCGGGAAGTGGCCGATCGGCACGGCATCCGGATTCATTTGGACGGCGCGCGAGTGTTCAATGCCGCCGTGGCCCTGAACACGCCCGTGCACGAGATCACTCGGTACGTCGACACGGTGAACTTTTGCCTGAGCAAGGGGCTTCGGGCGCCGGTCGGCTCCCTGCTCTGCGGCCCCAAGGACTTCATCGAGAAAGCTCGCTACTGGCGCAAGCGGCTGGGCGGCGGCATGCGTCAGGCGGGGCTGCTCGCAGCCTGTGGAATCATCAGCCTGACCCAAATGGTGGATCGATTGGCGGAGGACCATGCCCGTGCCAAGCGACTGGCGTCTGCGCTGGCCGAGCTTCCTGGGCTGCGGGTCGAGAGCGAACGAGTTCAAACGAACATGGTGCTGCTGTACACCGACCGGCCCGCGGCTGAGTGGCA
>DATLGQ010000259.1:0-4897 GCA_035540435.1 Fimbriimonadaceae bacterium | reverse complement strand
TTCCAGCCCCGCGCTGACCGAGAGAGCGTCGGACGTCAGCGGTGAGGAGACAAACCGAGTGTTGCTCTTGTCGAGCGCGACGTAAAGCCGGTGGGTTTGGCGCAGATCCCAGTTCACGCCCAGGCTGTACGCCGAGGTCTCGCTGTTGCTGCTGTAAGCGCCCGCCATGAACGTCCGGTAGAAGCCGGCATCGATGCCGATCCGGTCGCTCGGTTGATATCGGCCGCGCAGCGAAAGCTCCCGGGTCTTGGAGCCGCCCAGCGTCGGCAACGCGCCGGGGACGCCACCGCTGAAGCCGTTGCCGTCGTAGCCGATGCCGGCGCCGTGCCGAAAGCCACCGAGGGTGGCCAGCTGGCCGGAGTCGCTGACCGTGTAGGCTCCTTCGAGACGCAGCTTGGAGTTCGGGTTGTAGCTCGCGTTGATGCCGAGGTCGGTGCCGGCGCCCGACTTGCCGCCGGCGCGGATCGAGCTCAGGCTGCTGCGCAGGCCGACGGCGAGGCCGCCGCCCCCGTGCCAATCCGCGCGTGCCTTCAGCGTGTCCAAGCTGATGTCGCCGCGAGTGCCCTGGGAAAGAGGGCCAAACCCCGTCTGGTGCTCGAAGGCGAAGCGAGCGTCGATCTTGCCAAACCGCCGATTGGTGACGACGGAGGTGGTGTCAAGTCGCGACTCCTCTCCGCCGAATTGGCTCACGCTTCGCGCCTGCTCCACGCTCCAAAGCACCTTCTCGCCCTGTACGAGATTCGCGTGGGCCCGGGTATCGCTAACCCGGGAGCGGGTGAAGCTGATGCTGCCGTCCGTCCCGGCGCGGCGGAGGCTCACGCTGCTGTTGCGATGAGTGGCTCCGTAGCTCCAGGCGCCCCCCTTGTAGGTGGCGCTCAGATCGAAGGCCTTCTCGTTGCGGTTCAAGCCTCGCGACTCGATGGTCACGAAGCCGTCAGGCACGTCTCGCAGACTTGCCCGCACTTCGAGTGGCCCGTTCAAGTAGCTCCCGTCGAGCGCGCGGGCGGTGCCGGAAAGTGGGGTGCTACTGCGCAGCTGACCGGTCGCCTGGCTATAGCCGATGTAGCCGTTGCGTCCGCCGTCCCCGATCGGGAGTCGGTAGTCGATGCCGACGACGCGGCGATCGCCCTCGACCGTCTGGGTGGGCTTGGGCGTGTAGATCACGTCGATCTGGCTCGACGCCGGCATGAAGCGCTTAAAGTACAGGATCGCCGGGTTGAGCGGGTCGAAGAAGTAGTCGCCGGGGTCGTCGGGGCCGGCCGCCCGCACTTGGAGCTGGCCATCGACCCGTACCGTGACAGGGCGAGATTGCAATGGCTCGAACTGCAGGAAGTACGGTGTCGAAGGGGGGCCAAATCCCTCGAATTGTTCCAGTCGACTGCTGAGGCGGCCCGCGCCGCCAGTCTTTTGCTCGAGGCTGGTGAGCCCGATCCGCCCCCATTTGCCCATGTCGTAGGTGGCGCCCACTCCCTCGATGGTGCCGCGGTTGGCATTGTAACCGTAGGCCTCGAAAGAGACCACGATGCTGCTCGTCGGTCCAGGAGCTTCGTTGAGAAAGGTGATCGAGCCCGACTCGTAGTTGATCACATAGTCTCGGCCCAGTTCGAGAACTCGGCCATCCAGTTGGACTTGCTCCGAGCCTGAGATCAACTGGCTGCTCTGCAGGTAATACGGGCCGCTGGAGTTGTTGCCGGTCAAGCTGATCGTTCGGGCGCTGCCCTTGCTCTCGCTCCGAACGCCCTTGACGTGAAGCCTCCCGGACTTGTATCCGGCCATCGCCCCATCGAGAGCTTTATTGAAGGACGCGAAGCGGTTCGTGTTGAGCAGCGACCCGCGGATATCGCCCAGGTTCACGGTCAGCGGCCCTTTGCTGTAGTCGATGCTAATTCGCTGCGACTGGGGATCCTGAAAGCGATTGTCGCTGAGCGTCATGTTGAAGTTGAGCACGCCCAGCACGTTCCTTCCCTGGAGGCTCAGGTTGCCGAAATCGGTGAACCTGCGGCCACCCATCCCAAAGTAGTTGGTGGTGGTGTAGGCGTCGAGATCGCCATCGACGTCGTGAAGGTGATATCCGAGCCGCCGGGTGCCATTGATCGAGATGCGCTGGAAGATCTGGCTGTCGAACCACTTCTGCAGCGCTCCCGTATTGACGGGAGTGCCGGAAATGGCAAGACCAATCGAAGCGGCGCAAGATGCGAACATCGTCAACTGTTCAGATTTTACTAGCCGACGTTAGACTTTCCCGCAGCAGTTCGATGTTTTTCGCCGCAAGTACGGCAAGTTCAGCTTGCTTCTTCTGGACGATCCTCTGATTGCGCTCCCGATCCTTTTGAAAGGCCACGAACGCGTCGAACAGGCGCTGCGCGTTGAGGCCCTCGATCTGGGGCGCGGTGCCCAAGTCCATGAGCTTGGCGAAGGCCGCCACCTTGGGGTCGTAGCTGATCATGAAAGAAGGTACGCCGACACTGGCGGCGATGATCCCGGCATGCAGCCGAACCCCAATCACCGAATCCATCCGGGAGATCCGCTGCTGGAGGTTCATGGGCGTCTGGAGCTTCTTGATGCTCGGAACCTTGCCGCCTTGCAGCTTGCTGATCTCGTCGATGAGCGCTCCGTCAACATTCCGGTCCATTTCGATCAGCACCGGCATGAAGTTGGCGGTGAAGAGCATGCGGGAAAGATCGGCAAAGAGCTTGACGATCTCCCGCTCCTTCCGCTTCTCGAGAGGCCGGGGCGCGATGCCGATCGAGCGCATGCTGCCCACTTGGAAGGTGTCCGACCCTCCCAGGTCGCGCGGCGCCGGAAGCAGAAAGGCGCAGTCGGCGGTCACGTCGACGCGCTTCTGCACGCCCAGAGATTTCAGGGTGGAGAGGCTGCCGGGATCGCGTACGGCGATGACGTCCGCCGAGTTAAACGCTCCGGCTGCGGCCCGTTTAGCCAAGAAGCCGTTGAGAGGGCCGACACCCTGACCTAGCAGCAGGACCCGCTTGCCCGCCTTCTTCGCCATGCGGACCAGTTGCTGGTAGTAGACGACGCTTCGGAAGCTGGTGGAATCCTGGAATATGCTCCCACCCGGGAACACGAGCGCGTCGCATTCGGAGATCGCCTTCTGAACCGATGCCATCTCCTTCCGGGGAATGGATCGGAGACCATAGAGGCGGTAAGTCTCTTCGGGTGCGCCGCTCAGTACAGATAAGTCATAGCCAGCCCCGAGCCCATGAATGAAGCCCAGTAATATGGCGTCGTCGCCAAGGTTGCCACAGCCAAAGTAACCGGCGAGAAGGAGGTGCACGTCTTAGAGGCCTTCTTTCGCCACCTGGTTGCTAGAGTCCTTCCCAGTGGCGCGAACCAGGAGCAAGCTTAGGAGTCCGCCGAGTATACCGCCCGCGAGGAGCCCCACCGCGATGCGGGCCAGGCTCAAGGCGACCGGAGTGTGCAGGTGGCACAAAGTGTTCACGATACTGGTCTGGCCGATGGCGCCCGCCATCAGCGCCAGGCTGGCCCAGCCGGCGGCCTGCTGGGCACCGGGTGATTCCAGCGAACCCCGTGCCTTGACCATGATTAGCCAGGCGATGCCGACGATCAGAAGCGGATGACCAATGAGGAACTCCTTGGTTCGAGGCCTCACAAAGAGCAGCGCGTCGAGGATCGACCTGATCTTGAGCTCGAGGCCACTCACCGCAGCCGGGTTGTCGTTTCCGGTTCTGGTGGCCATCAGAGCGAACGCCACGAGCAACGCGAATGCCAGGGCCGCCTGACCCCACCTCACCGGGCCGGCCAGTGTGTCGCGGGGGCTGGAAAAGCGGGCGAAGAAGTAGAGTCCGATCAAGGCGAGTGGCAGGAAGTGGGCGACCTTCACGCCCGCGAACTGGTCGGCACGCACGAGGAACTTAAGCTCGTTGAGGAGACCGGCCACCGCCAAGCCGCCGCTCAGGCTGACGAGCGACACGATCAGGAATTCGAGGGGCCACCGGCGCCCGCCGCGCATGTCCAGGATCAGGAAGGCGGCGGTGGGAAAGCCAATCGCGATGAGGAGCGCCATGTATTGGCGGCCGGATCCGGTCCAGCTGGCGAACGCCAGAAGCAAGACAAGACTCGCCCCCAGCAGTCGAAGCCGAGGATCGCGGACGAAGACGGTGCCGGTCCAGACAAGCACGGGCACAGCGGCCAGCGCAATGAGCAGGAACAGCGGACGGGGGACTGCCGGCTCTTCGAATGGGTGGGGGTCGCGGATCGTAGCGCCGTCGGCGACAATCGACTTTCGCACCTCGGAAACGAACTCACCGAACTCGTCCAGCGGCAGCGGAGCGCTCAGCGATAGCGGCCTCAACAGGAGCATGCGCACGTTCCGCTCCCTCGCCGCCTTCGCATATCGCTCGACTGCGTCCTCCAGCGGGAGACGGTCGAGCTCGGCAGCTTGCGCAGCGTGGAGCTGCACGACGTTCTCGGGATGCATGGCGATGACGTTCGCGTCGCCTCCGATCTTGGCAAACTCCGGCGCGGCGTAGTGGATCCCGCGTCGCCTCAGTCCTTCGGCGACGACAGCCAGGTTCTCCCTCCGCCCGAGCACCTGCTCGCCCAGCGGCAAGAAGTAGCGAACACCGGCAGCTTGGGCCTGGTCGAGAACGGACTCCAGCCATTCGGGAGTCGCACCGGCAGTGTTGGCGAACCGCCCGATAATCGACAGCCCCGCCTCCCGTGCTGCCGCTGCTTCGCTCGGGTTGAGACCGAGCGACAGCCGACGGAGGATTGCGGGGCTGACACCGGTGACGGATAGGCTTCCCACCGAAGATCCGGCTGGGGAGGCCAGGCGAGGCTGAGAGGATGGGAACCGCCGAGTGACGGCTGCTTGGATGCGGGCAAGGTCGCTGGCCGACGCGTCGATCCAAACGGTCGC
>DATLGQ010000258.1:0-7126 GCA_035540435.1 Fimbriimonadaceae bacterium | reverse complement strand
CACAAACAACGCGGCCGAGTCGATGGACCGTATGATCGACGTGTTCCCTCCTGGACAACAGGAGCAGATCCGCGTCCAGTTGGCCAACAACATCCAAGCGGTCATCTCGCAACAGCTCCTGCCGCGAGCCGGCCAGCCGGGCCGGGTGCCGTCGGTCGAGGTTATGGTTGCCTCCCCGGCTATCCGGAACCTCATCCGCGAAAACAAGACTCACCAGATCCCGTCCATGATCCAAACGAGCGCCCAGCACGGCATGATCTCGATGGACCAGAGCCTGCGCGACCTCTACCTCAAGGGCTACGTCACCTTGGAAGAGGCCATGATGCGGGCGATCAACATCGAAGAGCTGAAGAAGATGATCAACACGCCCCAAACTATGGGCGGACCCGGGACCGCTCCGCCGCCTCGCCGATAGGAGCCTTAGGAGAAGACGATGCCTGTTTACAGCTACACGTTCCGGGACGCGACCGGAGGCACCCAGAAGGGAACAGCCGAGGCCGAAAGCGAAGAGATTCTCAGGAAGCGCTTCGAAGAGCAAGGCTTCACCATCACGGAAGTCTCGATGATCCGGGCGAAGGCCCCACGGCCCAAGAGCTTTGGGCGCGTCAAGCTCACCAACCTTTCCGTCTTCTGCCGCCAGTTCTCGACTATGGTCGACGCGGGCGTTTCGCTCGTGCGGTGCCTGGACGTACTGGGCCAGCAAACTCAGGACCCCAAGCTCAAGAAGATCCTGCTGGATATTGGCGAGCGGGTCGAGGGGGGTGAAAGCCTCTCGCGGGCCATGCAGCGCCATCCCAAGGCCTTCAGCAACCTCTTTATCGGCTTGATCCGGGCCGGGGAGGTCGGTGGTGTTCTGGAGGAGTCACTCCAGAGGCTCTCGCACTTCCTGGAAAAGGACGTCGAGCTCCGGCGAAAGGTGAAGGCGGCCTTGACGTATCCGGCGCTGGTCGCCATCGCGGCCGTCGGTATCGTGGTGTTCCTGGTCTCCTGGTTCATCCCCGAGTGGGCAAAGATCCTGGTCGACCTGGGCCTGAAGGGCGACGACATTCCGGCGCCCACTCAATTCCTGATCGACCTCTCCGATATGATCAAGCATCGGTGGTGGATCATGCTGCTTTCGCTCGCGATCATCATCATCGCCTGGAAGCTCTTCACGTCCACCCGCTTCGGGCGACGAGTGGCGGACCGCATGAAGCTGAAGGTGCCGGTGTTCGGCAAGCTCCATCACAAGGTGTGTATGGCCCGCTTCAGCCGCACGATGGGCACGCTGCTCACCTCCGGCGTACCGATCCTGCAGGCGATGGAGACGGTCGCGGGCACGGTTGGGAACACGATCATGTCGGATGCGGTGCTGGAAGCGCGCGCTCGAATCCGAGAAGGCGACCGCATCGGCGATCCGCTCGAAGCCTCGCGGCTTTTCCCGCCGATGGTCGTGCATATGATCGGCGTCGGCGAAGAGTCGGGCTCGCTCGACTTCATGCTGCAAAAGATCGCCGATTTCTATGAGTCGGAGGTCGAGGCGGCGCTGCAGTCGCTGACGGCCGCTATCGAGCCGATCATGATCGTGAGCCTCGGCTTCGTCGTCGGGTTCATCGTCATCTCGATGTTCCTTCCGCTGGTGCGGGTGATCGAGCGGCTGTCGGCCGGCGGAGGAGAAGGCGAGGTCTAGCGCCGGCGAGTCCGGCCAAGAGGTCAGCCTGGGGGCGAGGAAACGGTCGGTTTCTTCGCCCCTCGCGTCGTCTGCGAAGGCTCACTGGGGCCGAGGCAGAAGAAAAAACTGAAAAAAGTGTTTAGACTGCGGGAACATCAGGCCGAGCCGGGTGGTCCTAGGACCAGGATTCATTGCGCGTGCCTGGCGAGCGAGCCAGGCCAGTGCCACAAGGGGAGAGGTGGTCCGGCGCTTGGGAGAGCGCGCCGTCCGCATGGCCGTAACGAGTCGGGCATGGAATCGGGCGGAGTATGAACGCGAATCGATTGAGCGAGGCGAACGGCTGTGTTGCCTGAGTGGTTCCTCATTTTTGGGGTGCTGTTCGGGGCGGCCATTGGCAGCTTCCTGAACGTGGTGATCTATCGGTTGCCGCGTGGCCTCACCATCGCGGAGCCCAAGCACAGTTTCTGCCCGAGCTGCAAGAACCGCCTCACGGTGCTCGATCTCTTCCCGCTGTTGAGCTGGCTGGTCCTCAGAGGCCGATGCCGCCACTGCCGCGCGCCAATCGGATTCAGATATTTTCTGGTCGAGTTGGTCAACGCCGCAATCTGGGGAGTGCTCTGGTGGCAGTACCTGATCGCGGGTTGGGATCCGGCGAGGTTCGTCTTTTTCGCTTTGTTCGCCTCGGCGCTACTCGTGGCGCTCGTGACGGACTTGGAGCACTTTATCATCCCCGACGAAGTCAACGCGTTCCTGCTCGTGGTGGGCTTTGGCTACCACGGCTTCTTCGGCGACGTGACGGTGGCTGTCTACGGAGCCTTACTGGGCTGGGGCATGCTTTGGGGTATCGCGCTGCTCGGTCGGATGCTCTTCGGTAAGGACGCGATGGGGCACGGCGACATCAAAATGGCGCGAGGCATCGGAGCCCTGCTCGGTCCTCAGCTCATCGTCGCGACCTTCTTTATTGCGGTCTTTGCGGGCGCGGTAGGCGGGATCGTGCAGGTGGTTGCGCGGCGCAAGAACGGGGGAGAGTCCGAAGAGGCTGACGGGCAGTATGCGGAGCCTGAGTCGATCCCGTCTCTGGTTCGCTGCGGCCTCGGCTACCTTTTGCTGATCGACGTGATCGCGCTGTTTGCGCCGAAGGCGAACCGCTGGTTCGGAGACGAGGCTCAGCAAGAGGAGATCGAGGACGACTGGGAGCCGGGGACTACCACGATACCCTTTGGTCCTTATCTCGCAGTTGGAGCCGTCGCGTCTGCAGTGTTTGCAACGCCTATCAGTCAACTTATTCAGGATTACATCCGGGCCGCCACCGCGCAGCCCATCGTGCTGGAACAGACCCTCCGAGGGGTGGGTCCAACTTTCGTCTAAGAACATGGAGCAAAACGTACACATGAGAAGGTCGGCCTTTACGCTCATCGAGCTGCTGACGGTCATCGCGGTGATCGCGGTCTTGGCCGCCATCGCCTTTCCGGTGATGGCGCGGGCCAAGGACAACGCCTACCGCAGCAACGACATCTCGAACATGAACTCGATCCGTACGGCGTTGCAGCTTTACCGGGTCGACCAGGGGGCCTTTCCGCCCGCGCTACTCGGGTACGTGACGCTCTACACGACCGGCCCCAACGCGGGCCAGGTCATGCCGGCTAACGAGCTCAAGCGCGCGCCGCTCTACCCGCGACGGGTGTCGTCGCTGGAGACGCTTCGGCCCAATTACAACCGGGTAGGCCCCGGTGTGACGACGACGGCGGTTTGGCCGAACGCGGACCCTCGGGGCGTCGGCACGGCTCCTCAGCTCGATCTGGACGGCGACGGCGACATCGATCCGGCCGACGATCCGGCGCAGGCGAGGCAGTTTTACGGACCTGCCCAGATCGTGCAGCGGCAGGATCCGAATGGGCCGCCGAACACCTTCATCGACGCCGAGTTCTACAAGATCAGCGGCTATGACGTCGCCGAGGTGCGAACGCCGACGGGCAACCGCACCGAACTTCGCTACACCCTCTTCTGGAGCGAGTGGGGCCTTGGCGGCGGGAACGCGACCGACGATCCGCGCCAGCTTGGCTACACCGACCCCCCGGACACCACAGTGGTGACCTGGAACAGCTTCTTCCGCGATTACACGGGCGGCGTCCCAGATCGGGCCCGCCGCGACCTCGTTCTCTTTCTGGGCGGCAACGCCCGCGCCTACGATTCCCGCGACGTGCACGAGCGCTCGTGGCGCATCCTGCCCTAACCCGATGTCCCGATCAAGCGAACGTCCATGACCCACCAGCTTTCCCATCCCATATCCAGGCACAGAAGGGGCACCAGCCTTATCGAGGTGCTGGTCGTCATCGTGATCCTGCTGATCGGCATCCTCGCGATCCTGCAGGTGTTCCCGGGCGGTTTTCGGGTGCTCTCGACGACCGCGAACAACTCCATGGCGACGGCGCTCGCTCGCTCTGAGATCGAGCGGCTCAAGGCTCGGGCGGATGTCTTGGCCGAGATGGTGCTGTCGGTGAACTACTCCTTTACCGGCACCACCGTGAACATCCAGGTCGATACCGACCGCGACCCCAACAATCTGGGCCTGATCGGCGACGGCATCGACAGCCAGGGCTTCGTGGTGGACGCGGGCAACAACTACGGCGCATGGCAGTATCTGAGCGCGGCGAACGCGATGCGGCGGATCGTAGGAGAAGGCGGCAAGATCCCGGCGCCCCGCCCGGTCGGGGCCGGCAACGAGCTCTACGGCGGCCTGATGGTGCTGCAGTTCTCGCCGATCGTCTACAACGCGGCCTACCCTCAGCTGTTCCAGGTGTACGGCAACGACATGGTCCGTCGCCACATCGAGCAGAACCCAGGGCTGTTCGGGCGCGGGCGTGACTACGAGTTTTATCTGGAGAACGCCGAGGAGCCCAACGGGCTGATCTGGCTGCCGCGCGGGCCCACGGACCGACAGTACCGGATCGTGCTCAGCGCCTGGGTCAACGACGGCAGCGAGAGCCACCGGCACGACGTGATCGACCAGATCATCCCGGTTCCAGCGGGGACGGGCTACCTGAGCTTCAACCTCTCGGACTACGCAGGCGTCGGGGCGGGCGAGACCTATCTGGGCGCCGAGTACGACTCCATCCGGGTCAATCGGCTTTTCCGGGAGATTCCAGTGGCCCAGCCTTGGTCCACGAACGACGTGTACGAGTACAAGTTGCTCGATTCTACGCTGGGAACCCTCCTCTTCAACCCCAACGGCTACAACAGCTATGTGCGGCGGCCGGGCCAGAACCGGGTGCCGCTGACGGCGCGCGTCAACTACGACGTCTACGACTGGCGGATCATCCGGGACGAGTTCCGGATCGCCGCTAGTTCCCCGTTCCAACATAAGCTGATCCTAAACAACCTGAAGGTGAAGGGGAACGCAGGGCCCGATGGGCGTGTGAATTCAGGCTTGAATGTGCTCTTGCCAGATCACCAAGGCAACTTAGTCTCCCCAGACTTTGCGCTAATGGATCTGGAAACGGGTGGCATCTTCTTGGAGTTTTCGGCTACACGTACGGACAACGGGCAGCCGCGGCGTCTGTGGCATGTTGATAAGTCTAGCGGCCTGCTCACTTTCTTCGATGCTGACCAAAATCTGAGTAACGGTCTGACCCAAGAGCTTGTTTTGCCTGCTAGCGCAGCGGCCTCAGATGTAGATGATGCTCGCGGACGCTCGGTGCGCGCGCTTTACCAGGCGAACGGGGAGTGGTCGATTCAGATCCTCAAGGCGGCTTCTCGATACCGCGCCAGCGACGGCGCACCCGGCTTTGGGCAGTTCTTCATTGCAAATGCGGATTCGGCGCCGGGGCTGGTCGAGAGCAACCGTGCTGATCCGAGGAACTATCGGATCTATTTCGCTCCCATGGAGAACGGCAAGAAGGTTACTGTGGGGGAGATTTGGTACCTTGACGATGCGGGGCAGCGTCGCTCACTTCAAGCAACCGATTTCCTAATCCGACGAGACAACCAGTCGCCCTTAGCTTTTGTCGATATTCGCGATGTCCTCGGAGGATCACCGATCTTTGACAGGTGGTCCTACGGCTACGCGGCAAGAGGCGTGAAGGGCGCCTCGGTGGGGGTTCGGGTGCTCTGGAATCCGGCCTTCTTTAGCCTTGGCGCCGACGCGGCGCAAAACTACGACCGATTCGAGGTCTGGGGCCAGAACTGGCGCCGGACGAACACCGAGACCTTCTTGCAGCGGAGCGACGACTAGGACATGAGGACGCAGAACAGAAAGGCATTCACGCTCATCGAGCTGCTGACGGTGATAGCGATCACCGGCATCCTGCTCACGCTGATCATCGTCCCGGTGGTTCAGAGCTTTAACATGACCCGCTCGGCGCAAGCTTGGAGCGATGCTCAGAACCGGGCGCGGGTGCTCTTGGAGCGAATGTCTCGAGAGATCACCAACGCGGCCGGCGTGCGGGACAACAGCGGTCTGGCCGGCACGTTCATGGTCGAGGTGCCGGGACGGCCGGCCTCACTCGGCGGCAGCGGCGGCCTCGTTCAGGTTCCGATGCCCTATGCCAAGCTCGACATCGTCAAGCCGGCCGAGGGCGAGCCGGAGATCGATCCGGCGACGGGCGACTTCGTCTTCCGCGACCCCGTAACGGGCCGCATCGACCCGACGCTTCGGGCTCCCAAGGGTCAGGTGGTGCTTCCGGTTGCTCCGGGCTCGACCTACGTGCGCTACTTCATCGGCTTGCGCGATCCCTTCCGGAACTACACGAACCCCTACGATGCCTACGGCGGTTGGCTTATCCGTTCCGGACTCCGGGACAACCTCTACGTTCTGTGGCGGGCGGAGTATCAGCCGATTATCTGGGACCGCAACCTGAACCAGTTCCGAGCCAACCTGGATCTGTTCGTGGATGCGAACAACGACGGACGGCCCGACGACATCGACGATCCCCTCTTCTTCACGCCCAACCGCGACGGCGCCGGCAACATCATCACCAACGATGCCAAGGCGAGACGTATCCAGTCGTGGCTCAGCCGCGCGACGGTCGTCACCGAGATCAGCCGCTACGACATGATCCGTCCGGTGTTCGATCGGCGTACTCGGGTTCCTGACTGGGACGCCGCCAACCCGAACGCGCCGCGTCTGCTCTCGCTCGTGCAGTTCCGGCCGACCCGCATGACCAGCGAGTCCGCCGAGGGAATGGTGGCGCTGCGGCCAGGCGAGGAGAGCGAGAACATGGAAGCGATCGCTCCGGACGTCTATCGCACGCGGTTCGCGGATTGGACCAACCTCGTCGTGCGAACGTGGCCCACGGGCTTCGATCCGACTGGCGATCCGGATGCGGACAAGTATCTGATTGCGCGGCGCAACCCGGCCGGCGACCTCGGCATCTTCGTTTTCGATCCCGATCTGGGCACCGAGGTGAATAGCGGCACCGAAGTCTTCAACATCTCGGAGTACCAGCGTCTGCTCAACAACAACGCGCCGTATCCCTT
>DATLGQ010000257.1:0-10571 GCA_035540435.1 Fimbriimonadaceae bacterium | reverse complement strand
GGATGTCGGCGGCGACATCCTGTACGGCGAGCGAGTTGGCTCGGCTGACCGTTCCATGTTGCCGGCCCCTGCGGGCACCGGAGTGGCAGCTGGTGAAAACGAACCTTTTCATCCGGTCGAAAGCCCGCTACACTGAACCCTTAGGTGCGAACTCAGTACTTCAAGCGGCTGAACATCATTAGGGCATCGGCGCCGGCCCTCCTGCTTCTGGGGGTGTCGGCTTCGTCGATGCCCCAGGACTTGCGCATGTCCGTCGCGCCCCTGTTCGTGGGTCGGGGACAGCCGCGGAGCGTCCTACCACTGTCGATCGAGCTGGCCAACGACGGCGCCGACACCTCCGGCGTGATCCGGGTCTCGAACGGCACCTACCAAATGGATCATCCCGTCGAGCTGCCCACCGGAGCCCGCAAGCGTCTGAACGCTTATCCCGCGGGCGAGCTCGGGACCGACATTACGATCATCCTCCTAACAGACCGGCGGCGGCTCGTCCGCACTTTAAGTCCGTTGAACATGGGAATAGAGCCCGGTTCCGGGAGCGTGTTGCTGATCGGCGACGGTGAGGGCGATCTTGGCTTCGTCTCAGCCGGAGAGCGCACCGCCAACCAGTTGCGCGACAGCTACGTGAGCCCGGAGCTGGCCCCCGACCGGTACCAGGCTTACATGGGCCTGGCTGCCATCGTTCTCGGAGCCGGCGCCGAGAGGATGTCGGCCGAGGCGGTCGAGGCCCTGAAGACCTACGTGCTAACGGGCGGGACCCTTCTTTTCCTCGGTGGGGCATCGGCGCCGACGCTATCGGACCGCCGCTGGGGCGCCCTCTTGCCAGCCCGGCCGCGCCTGCCGAAGACGATCGACTCCACTCCCTTGGTCTCGAATCTGTACTCACCGCCACCAGGTCCCTTCACCGTTCTCGATGCCCAGCCTCTTGGACCGGCGCGGGTGGAAGGAGGAAGGCCGATCCTCGTCCGGCGCAGCTTCGGACTCGGCCGCTCGCTGTTCCTGGCGTTCAACCCGCTCGAAAGGCCGTTCACGCTTTGGGGCGGCAGGCGCAGCCTCTTCGAGAAGATCTTGCGGCCCGTGGAGTCGGATAGAGCTCAGGGCTACCTGGCCGGCCACCAGTCCAGCGCGTATAGCTATTACTACAGCGGCAGTGGCGCCTATGTGGGCACGACCGGCGGAACCGGCATGCCCTACGCCGCCAACTTTCAGGACCCCTTCAGCACCAAGCTGCCGCCGGCAGAAGACGTGTTCCTGATCCTTGCCGGTTTCTTCGTGGTGGTGGTTCCGGTGAATTTTCTCGTGCTGCGGAAGCTCAAGCGTGCCGAACTCGCGTGGTTGACGGCCCCTCTCATCAGCATCGCCTTCGCCGCCTCGTTCTTCAGCGCCGCTTCCAATCTCTATTCCGCCCAACTCTCCCGCGCGACCTCCGGGGTTCTGATCATTCAGCATGGTCACGATCGGGCCATCTTCGCGGGCAGGTCCCAGCTGTTCTTCCCGCGCGGAGGCGAATACGACCTCAAGCTCCAAAGCCTCGAATCTCTAGGCTCAGGAAGTCCAGTCGACGACTACGACCCGTTCGCATCGCCCCAACGGCACGGAGGGCTCGCCGATCTGCAGCCGATCGACGACGGCTCGATTCAAGTGTCACGCATGGCCGTCACCAACCTCTCCTTCCGCGAACTGATGTTTCGTCAATCTTTGAAGGCTCCGGTACGGCTTGAAACGAAACTGGAGGGCCGTCGGCTTGAGATCGCCAACAGGGGGAGCGTCCAGCTTCATGGCGTCAGCGTGATCGTGGCGGGCGCCTCCTTCCCGCTCGCTGCGGAATTGAGCCCCGGCAAGGCAGCCCATCTGGTTCTGCCCGCAAAGCTCGTACCCGTGGAAGACCCAGGATATGCCCCGGGTGGGCGTGGAACTTCCTACGAGGCCGCCCCCGCGAACGTCGCGGCGCTGACGGTGCGCTCCAAGGCCGTGGTGATCAAGGCCTCCATGCCGGACCTCCCGGTGGGGCCGCAGATTGGCAGACCGGTCGATTACCGGCAGGATCGCTTTCTTCTGTACTTCACCGGCCTGCACCACGGGGAGGTGGAGCTTTGAGCTTGTGGGCCGACCTGATCAGCGAGAACCCCATGATGATCGAGGTTCGCCGTTCCCGAAGACGCTTCTTCGGCGGCGGGCCCAAAGGCGCGGCCATGATCGCGGTGTTCGTTCTGGGCGCCATCGGTTACCTCGGTCTTCTGCTGCTCATCGGCTACGCCAGTGGAGCCTTCTCGCCCCTCGTCATCGTCATGCTTCAGACCGGCATCATCGCCCTGGCCGGCCCGTCGCTGTTGAACGCGGCAATCGCTGGAGAGCGCGAGAAGCGCACCTGGGACCTGCTGCTGGTCGCACCAGTGACGAGGGCTCAGATTCTGGTGGGCAAGTTTGCCGGTGCGATGTCCAACCTGCTCTTTTGCGCGGTGCTCTTCGCCTTGCCAATCTTCATCTGCGCCAGCGGCTTTGCTCGTACGAATCTCTTCGCGCTCGGCCTGGCTGAGTTCAACTCACTCAGTTTCGGCCTCTTTGTCTGTGGGCTCAGCCTGTTTTTCTCCGCTAGGTGTCGGAGGCCGTTCATGGCGCTCGCCATCAGCATGGGGCTGCTGTTAACTGGGTTGATCATCTACCCGACGCTCCTGGGTGGCCTCTTCGGCGGCGATCAGCTGAGCGGAGACGTGGCCATGCTGCTTCACCCGTTCCATGCCCAGTCGAAACTGTTCCTCTTGGAGAGGGACCTAAGCTACGCGTACGGGACGCCGTGGGACGAAGGATACATCGGCATATCTCCCGTCATCTTCACCATGACACAGTCCCTCGTGTTTATCGGGCTCGCCGTCGTGCTTCTGGTATGGGCCGAGCGAACCCTCAACTGGTCCGACCGAGAGGTCAAGTTCCTTCCCAAGGCTCCCCATGCTTGAAGTCGCCAACCTCCGCAAAGACTACGGCCGCCTCACCGCGGTGCAAGGCATCCGTTTCTCCCTGAAGCCGGGAGATATCTTCGGATTCATCGGATCCAACGGAGCCGGAAAGACCACCACTATCCGGATGCTCGCGACCCTTCTGGAGCCCACCAGCGGTACCGCGACCCTGAACGGCGTCGACATCCTGAAGGACCCGATGGCAGTGCGGAGCATGCTGGGCTACATGCCGGACTTCTTCGGCCTCTACGACGACGTCAAGGTCTGGGAATACCTGGATTTCTTCGCGACGATCTACCGCGTGCCCGCACGCCAGCGCAACGAAACGATCGACAACGTTCTGGAGCTGACCGATCTCACGATCAAGAAGCACGACTACGTGCAGTCCCTCTCTCGCGGCATGCAACAGCGGCTTTGCCTCGCTCGCTGCCTCGTACACGATCCCGATCTCCTGCTCTTGGACGAGCCCGCCAGCGGCCTCGACCCGCGAGCGCGCGCGGAGCTGAAGGAGCTGATCGCTGAGCTCGGCCGCATGGGCAAGATCGTGATCGTGTCCTCCCATATCCTCACCGAACTGGCCGACTTCTGCAACACGGTGGGAATCATGGAGCGCGGCGAGCTGCTGGCTTTCGGCCCGGTGGAAGCAATCATCAAGGGCATCAAGCCCTCGCGAACCCTCATCGTCCATACGCTGAGCGATGCGAGGGAAGCCGCGAAACTGCTGGCCGATCAACGCGATGTCGGGGCGGCGGAAGCCGAGTCCGCCGACCTCCTCCACGTCGAGTTCAACGGCGACCAAGAGTCGCAGGCCGAGCTGCTGACCCATCTTGTCTTGGCCGGCCATAAGGTGCTTTCCTTCCGTGAGGACCAGGCAGACCTCGAGGACGTCTTCCTCAAGCTGACGACGGGGGCCGTGAACTGATGGCCATGGCCGCAGGACTCTGGTTGGGAGAGAACGTCCGGGTTTACCTGCGGAACGCGACGGCCGTCCGGGACTTTCGGGTGCAGCTCAGAGGCAACCGGTCGATCCTGCTGTGGTCGATCTACTTGGCGGTCTTGATCGGCTTTGCGATGTTGACCTATGTTTCCTCTGCGAGTGAGGGGTCGATGTCGATCGCCGAGGCTCAGTCGACGCTCTACACCTTCTTCCGCACCGTCATGGGGCTGCTGACGACGATGGTGATGCTGATTGCGCCCGCTTTGACGGCCACTGCGGTCGTTTCAGAACGTCAGCGGCAATCGCTCGACCTCGTCTTTTCGGCGCCGGTCTCGCCCAAGTACTACCTCGTCGGGAAGATGCTGTCGAGCTACCGCTACATCTGGATGCTGCTGGTGCTCTCCCTTCCCGTTACGGCAGCCTGCATCGTGTTGGGCGGCGCCACGTGGTCCGAGGTCTTGGTGAGCTACGCCCTGCTCTCCATGCACGGCCTGCTCTTCACCGCGATCGCGCTCCTCATTTCCACCCTGTCCCAAAAGCCGACGGGCGCGATCGTTTGGAGCTACGTAATCGTGTTCGCGTACACGTTCTACATCAGCTTTCTGGTCTCGCTTCCGGCATTTGTGGGAGTAGTCATGGGCGCGGGAAGCCTAAGGGGGCTGGGCGAGGCCCCTATGTCTCTCGCTTTAAGTCCGTACTCCAACGTCGAGGCGGCTTCCACATTCACGGACATCAACGGCATCCAGGTTCCGAACTGGATCTTGGCGAGTCTAGTGATCCTGCTGCTGGTGAAGCTGCTGCTGCTGGGCGCCGGGTCCAGCTTGAGTCACCTGGGCTCGCCGGTCACCAAGAGCCTGCGTATCCACGCGCTGGCGTATCTGTTTGCCGTGACGATGGGGCTCACCTTTGTATGGTCACAGGTGTACGGCATGGCCGGAATGGTGTCATCGACCGGAGCCTCGCCGGCCGCGACGAGCGTTGGGCGATTCCTGATCGTGGCGATTCTATTCCTGGTGCCGGTGATCCCCTTTATCTCCTGCTATGGCCGAAACCTGGAGAAGAAGTTCTGGCCGGACGGCAGCTTCAACGTCCGCCGGATGCTGCTCGGAACTCCGAGCGGCGGCCTGCCGTTTCTGCTGGCATTGGTCCTGTGCGCCGCCGCCGGAATCTTCGTCTCCGCGAGCTCGACGATGGTCCACATCTACAGTCAGGGGTTCCTCAGCTATCTGCTTTACGGGCTGGGCCTCATGGCATTCCTGTGGTCGATCGGGCGAGGTCTCTCGGCGATGAACGAAAACTTGCGGGTCACCCGAACGCAGCACTTCGCAGTGCTCATCTGCCTCCTGGTGCTGCCGCTGCCCTTCCTCGGAATGGCAGATCCGTACTCGTTCGACCAGGCGACGGTGAGCCTGTGGGACCTTTTCATTCTGCGGCCCCTGTATTCTGTGGGGGATCGCTCGATGCACGCACTCGCCCTGGGCCTCGTCCTGGCGGTCATCGCGGCGATGATCGAAGGGGCGAATAGCCGCTCGCGAGCCGCACAACCTGGAGAACCGGCCTCATGAACAATCTCAACGACCAGCTTCGGCCATTCGTCCTTCGGGTCAGGATCGTGCGCTCGTGGCGGGGCCTGGCTCTGGGAGCGTGCCTGGGCGCCGGCGCCGCCTCCGTCTGGGCCGTCCTGGACTGGACCCACGTGAGCTACACCGACTGGTTGCGGCTTGGTCTGCTGACCGGGACCAGCGCATTGCTCGGAGCGTTGGCAGGATGGCTTCGGCCAGTGCACGCGGCGCAGGTCGCCGACAGCATCGACAGAAGGGCGGGCCTGCAGGACCGCCTCAAGACCTCGTTCGAACGCGCCGACCGCGCTGGTAGCTTCGATGAGGCCCTGCATGAGGACGCCCAGGCAAAGCTCCAAGGGCTCCGCCCGACTCAGCTCTATCCCATCCGAATGGAACGCCCCCAGGGTGCGGCACTCGTTCTTTCGCTGGTGGCGGCCTGCGTTTTCCTGCTGGGCAACACCCCGATCCTGCTCAGCGAGGAGCAGAGAAAAGCTCGTGAAGAGCTCGAAAAGGCGGGGCAGGCCGTGGAACGGGTGCTGAAGGACCTCGAACAGCACGGCGCGCAGGTTTCGGCTGAAGACGAGCGCCGACTCGCGGAAGAGCTTCGTCGCCTGGCCAAGGAGCTCGAGAAGGGACGGCTTTCGAAGGAAGAGGCGCTTCAGCGAGCCAACGAGCTCAAGCGGCAAGCGGAGGAGCTCGTCAAGGACCGCGCGCAGCTCATGGAGGCGAAGTTGGCGGAGGCGGAATCCGCCTACGAGAAGCTTCAGAAGGCGGAGCTGGAAAAGATGGGCTTGGCCGATCTGGATCCCAAGACGGCCCAGGAGCTGGCGTCGATGAGCGATGCCGACGTCGCCTCCGCGAGGAATTCCCTCGAGCAGCAGGCCCAGTCGCTGCGCAGCCAGTTGAACTCGCTACGGGCGGAACTGCGGCGAGCCGGCAACGACCAGCAACGGAAGGATCTCGCAGAGCAGATCAGCGCGCTCGAGAGCGAGCTGGCGAAGGCGATGAAGGACCTCGAGAATCTGAAGCTGTCGCAGGAGGTGCGGGACATGCTCAAGCGCATGCAGGAGCACCCCCTATTCAAGGAGATTCAGGAGTTGGCGAAGAAACTTCGTCAGGCGGCCCAGGAGGCAAAGGAGCAAGGCAGCCAGCAGAAGCTCACCCATGAGCAGATCCAGGAACTCCAGAAGGGGCTGGAAGAGCTCGCCAAGCAGCTCCAAGACGACGAGGCGATGCGCGAGTATCTGCAGAAGATGTTGGAAGCGATGCAGGCGGGATGCGGTACGTGAAGCGGTACGGGCGTCGGCCTCAGTTTGGAGGCCCTTCTTGCAGGACTTATCGGGCTCGGTGGCAACGGGGGGCCGGGCAAGGACGATCTATTCCTCGACACCGGCCGGATCAACACCTTGGACAAACCTGAGGAGGGCAAGGGCAAGGCATCCCCGTCGAGCGTCACAGGCCAGCGGGACCCTTCCGGCGGCGACGAGTCTTACGTGGAGTTCAAAGCGCCTACGCGGGTCGGCAGCCGTTCATCGGTTGCCTACACGAAGGACATGCTCAGTGCCAAGAAGAAAGCCGAACAGGCGATCGACCGGAAGCAGATCCCCAAAGAGCACGAAAAGCGGGTGAAGGAGTATTTCGAATCTCTGGCCGGAGGGAAGCCAGGTCGCTGACAATATGAAAGAAGCCACTTGGTTCGCCGAAACTTTCCAGGCCATTCGCACCGAGATCCACAAGTCCGTCGTGGGGCAGGACGACGTCGTCGAGGGAGTGCTGGTGGGGCTCGCTGCCCACGGCCACGTCCTCCTGGAAGGCATGCCTGGTCTTGGCAAGACTCTCCTCGTGCGCTCGCTCTCGCGGGCGCTGAGCTTGACGTTCAGCCGCATCCAGTTCACGCCTGACATGATGCCTGCCGATGTGACGGGCACCAACGTGCTCAGCCAAGCCGAGTCAGGCGCCCGTGCTTTCGAGTTCCGACGCGGCCCCATCTTCGCCAATATCGTGCTTGCGGATGAGATCAACCGGGCTACCCCCAAGACTCAAAGCGCGACCCTCGAAGCGATGCAGGAGCGCGGCGTCACGGTGGGAGGGGTTCGGCACGAGTTGGAGGAGCCTTTCCTGGTCATGGCGACCCAGAACCCGATCGAGCAGGAGGGCACCTATCCCCTGCCAGAGGCGCAGCTCGACCGGTTCTTCTTCAAGTTGCTGGTTCCATACCCGAGCAAGTCGGAGCTGGCCGAAGTCGTCGAGCGCACGACCGGCGCCGGCCAGATGGAGCCCCAGCCGGTGGCATCCGGAGAGGACGTTTTGCGGCTTAGGTCAGTGGTTCGGGCCGTGCCGATTGCCGAAAACGTGCTCGACTACGGGCTTTCGCTCGTGGTTGGCACTCACCCCGAGGGCCCGGGCGCGACGGAAGCCGCCCGACGCTATTGCCGTTTCGGGGCCTCGCCACGGGGCGCCCAGGCACTCGTCACCGCGGCCAAGGTCTACGCGCTCCTGTCTGGTCGCTTCAACGTCTCCAAGGAGGACCTTCGAAAGGCGGCCAAACCTGCGCTCCGCCACCGGATCCTGCTCAATTTCGAAGCTGAGGCTGATGGATTGACGCCCGACGCGCTCATCGAATCGGTCATCGACCACGTCCAAACTCGGGACCACGATCCGATCAAGGCGTGATGCAGTCACCCGGGCAACTCCAGCGCGTTGGCTTGGTGGCGCTGCTCGCCTTCGCAGCCCCGGGGTGGGCGGACGGGGGATCTGCCATAAGGGAATCCGACATCCTCCACACGATCGCCATCCAGCCCTTCGTGGGCGTTGGGAAGGGCGACATTGCCGCAGCCAAAGCCGCTATCCAGCAGGGTTTTCGGGCGAAGG
This sequence comes from Fimbriimonadaceae bacterium, assembly GCA_035540435.1. Classification (GTDB taxonomy): domain Bacteria; phylum Armatimonadota; class Fimbriimonadia; order Fimbriimonadales; family Fimbriimonadaceae; genus DATLGQ01. The sequence goes on along the minus strand of DATLGQ010000257.1, from coordinate 2,250 downwards.
TGGTCGTGCTCAGCCACCAGTCGCTTCCGTTGAGCGCTTACTACAAGCCACGCAACCGCTATCGGGCGGAGAACCTGCTCGACAACCTCAGCAGTCGATCTCGAGGGCGGAAGACGATCGGCCTGGTCAGCCGCGACATTTCGACAACCTTGGGAACCCGAAAGGACTGGGGCATTCTCGGCTTGGCCCGACTTGGCGGCGAAGTCGGCGTGGTCTCAACATTTCGAATCAAGCCAGACGCCCGGCGAAGTGAGCGGCTGTCGAAGATCGTTCTACACGAGCTTGGACACACCTACGGCCAAGACCACTGCATCGCTCCCAGGTGCCTCATGAACGATCTGAAGGGCTCCATCAAGGTGCTGGACAAGGCGGGTGACTTCTGCCGTTCGTGCCGTTCCAACCTTCGCGGGGCACTCAAATGAGCACCCTGCTCGATGGCCGCGAGTTCCGCCTCTTGGAGGGCCTGCGGCTCAACCCGCGCAAGAGTTTTGCCGGCCGGGTGCGAGGAGAGCGGCTGACCAAGCGATCGGGCATCAGCATCGAGTTCAGCGACTATCGAGACTACGCGGCAGGGGACGATCTTCGCCATCTGGACTGGAACGTTCTTGCCCGCCTCGGAGCGCCGATCATGAAGACCTACCGAGATGAGGAGGACCTGGCGGTGCACCTGCTTCTGGACGGCTCGGCCAGCATGGATTTTGGGGAGCCCACCAAGTTCCAGGTGGGGCGACGGCTGGCGGCCGCTCTCGGGTATGTCGCCCTGGCCGGCGGAGATGCCGTCTACCCGCGCCTGCTCGGATCGCGGCTGGAGCGACGGCCCGCACTGCGAAATCGATCGAGCTTCCTCCGTCTCTCTCGATGGCTGGAGGCGACCACCCCAGAACATAGCGTAAAGCTCTCCGATTCACTGAGGCTTTTCGCTCGATCCGAAGCAAGAGCGGGGCTGGCGATCCTGATTTCCGACGGCATGGACGTGGCAGCAGCGCCGGCTATACGGGCCTTGGGTGGGGCAGGTCATGAAGTGCTCTTTCTGCACGTGTTGAGCGAGGCCGAGCTGGATCCAGATCTGGAAGGCGACTTGAGGCTGATCGACGCGGAAGGGGGCCCGCCTGTCGAGATCACCGCCAACAGCATCGCAATGAAGGAGTATCGGTCCCGGCTCACGGCTCACAATGCAGTGCTTCGGGAAGCGGTTCTCCGGGTCGGTGGGCGCTACGGGCTCGTGCGCACCGGCGAGAGCCTGCAGCATATCGTCCAGCGACTCCTGCGCCGGGAGGGTTGGGTTCGGACATGAACCTGCAGGATCCGCGCGCCCTGCTCTTGCTCCTGCCGCTGGCCGGGGTCCTGATCCTGCTCTACTTGCTGCGAATGAGGCGCCGAGACGTGCGCGTCCCCGCATCGTTCCTTTGGCCTGAGCGCACAGACGAGGTCCGGGCCAATGCCCTGTTTCAGCGGCTTCGCTTCAGTTGGCTGCTGGTGCTCCAGCTCCTGGCGCTCACCGCCGTCGTCCTGGCTCTGGCTCGCCCCCAAACCAAGCAGCAGGGACTTGCCGGCGAGGTCACCGTCTTCGTCATCGACGCCAGCGCGAGTATGGGCGCGACCGACGTCGAAGGAAACCGCTTCGAAGCGGCCAAGCGGCTGGTCGTGGATTCGATCAGGTCAGCCGATGCGGGGGACCGGATCGCCCTGATCGAGGCGGGTCCCCAGCCGCGCGTCGTCTTCTCCCTTTCGAGTGATCCCTTGAGGCAGCTTCGAGCGGTGGAGTCGCTGGAGCGAACCGATGGGGAGAGCGACGTGGGCGAGGCCATGCGGTTGGCATCGGCCCTGGTAGGCAGCTACGATGGCGCGCGGATCGTCCTGCTGAGCGATGGCTGCTTCGAACCGATTCAAGACTTCTCCAAAGGCAAGGCCGCTGTCACCTTTCAGCAAGTGGGCAGGGGCGGCCACAACCTTGCGATCACGGCGCTCGGATTGGGAGAAGGCCCTAAGGGCCCGCAGCTGTTTGTCGGCCTTCGGAGCTTTAGCCTGAGCGCCATAGATGCCGTGCTGACGATCACAGCGGACGGCGCACCCGTCCACTCCGAAAAGCTCTCCATTGCCGGCCGAGCCGAGTGGGGCCGCACGATCTCCGTACCCCGCCAAGTTAAGGTTTTCCAGGCGCAACTCGAAGCACCCCAGGATCAATTGGGGGCCGACAACTACGCGGTCGCGCTTGCCGATCCGGGCTCAACCTTGCGCGTGCTTCTCGTC
>DATLGQ010000256.1:0-3535 GCA_035540435.1 Fimbriimonadaceae bacterium | reverse complement strand
CACTGGGGCGAACCGAACCACCCGAAGGTGCAGCCGATCCGGCCGGAGCGCTTCGGTTCGGAGCGGGCGATCTTCGACGCGCTGTCACCGGAAGCGCCGGTGCTGGGGATCTGCTACGGGTGCCAGTTCGTGAACGTCGTGAGGGGTGGCTCCTTGATCCAGCACCTGCCGGACGTGGTGGGCCATGAGGCGGACTCGGGCGGCGGACTGCAGTGCTATGAAATCGATGCACGGTCAAAGCTGGCGGGCGTTATCGGCTCTTCTCGGGTGGAGGGGCAGAGCTGGCATCATCAGGCGGTAGGCCGCCTCGGAGACCATCTGCGAACGGTGGCGCGCAACGCCGACGGAACGATCGAGGCCATCGAGGCGACGGATCGGCCCTGGCTAATCGGGGTGCAGTGGCACCCGGAACGAACGTCGGAGGACGAGGCCACCCGGCGGCTCTTCGAGAGCTTCGTCGCTGCGGCGGCGGAGTTCAGAGCTAGACGCCACCGGGACTGACCCGACCGGTAGACTGAGGCCGATGTCGCTGCCGCTCGGCCTCAAGTTCGACTCCCAGGGATTGATCCCCGCCATCATCCAGGACCACGAGAGCGGCCACGTGCTCATGATGGCTTGGATGAACGAGTCGTCGCTCGAGCGTACGGTAGAGACCGGACTGTGCACCTACTGGAGCCGCTCGCGGCAGAGCTACTGGATCAAGGGCGAGACGAGCGGGCACGTGCAGAGGGTGAAGTCGATCTCGGTGGATTGCGACATGGACGCGCTGCTCATCAAGGTGGAGCAGGTGGGCGCGGCCTGTCATGAGAACTACCGCTCGTGTTTCTTCCGAGACCTGGTCGAGGGCGATCTCGTCGTGAACGAGACGCCGCGATTGGGGCAGTGAGCACGCGCGGCGATTGGCACGAGGACGACGAGTTCTGGCGTTCTTGCGCACGGGTGATGTTCGACTCGGAGCGGTGGGTTCGAGCAGAGGGTGAAGCCGAACAGGCTGCGCGGCTGATGGGGGCTTCAGCCGGGGACTCGATCCTCGATGCTTGCTGCGGTCCTGGCCGCCATGCGCTGAGTCTGGCCAAGCACGGTTTCATCGTGACGGGCGTCGACCGGACGCGCGCCTTCATCGAGGAGGGTTCTCAGCGGGCAGAGCGGGCGGGGGTGGACATCGAGTGGGTGCTTGCCGATGTGCGCGAATTTGTAAGGCCCTCGGGCTTCGACCATGCGATCAACCTGTACACGTCTTTTGGCTACTTCGACGACCCTCAGGAAGACCTTGCGTTCGCCCGCAACCTGTTCGCGTCCCTCAAGCCGGGCGGGCGACTGTTGATCCAGACGGTGGGAAAGGAGACGATTGCCCGGAACTTCGAGGAACGGACGTGGCTCGAACAGGACGGGCTCGTGCTGCTCCAGGAGCACCGGCTGGTGGGAGCTTTCGCCCAGATCGAGACCCGCTGGACGATGATTACGGGGTCGAATCGGCGCGAGGTGAGCTTCGTCGTGAGACTCTATTCGGCCGCCGAGCTGGTGCACCTGTTGCGGCAGGCAGGTTTCGAGGCCGTGAGGGTGCTGGGCGACTTGAGCGGAGTGCCCTACGACCAGAACGCGAGGCGTCTGGTGGTGCTGGCGCATAAGGCCGCCGAGCCAGGTTCCAGGTAACCTGAGCCGTATGTCTTCCAAGAGCGCGTTGATCGTTTGGGGTGGCTGGGACGGCCATGAGCCCGACAAAGTGGCTGATCTATTTCGGGAAATCTTGGAGGGTGAGGGTTTTCGGGTCGAGGTGTCGGACTCGCTGGATGCCTTCGCCGATCGAGACAAGGTCCTCTCGATGAACCTGCTCGTTCCGATCTGGACCATGGGCGAGATCACCAACGAGCAGTTCGCGCCGGTGGCCGAGGCGGTGAGCTCACTGGGAGTCGGGATGGCGGGTTGCCACGGAGGGATGTGCGACTCGTTCCGAGCCAACACCGATTGGCAGTTCATGACCGGCGGCCAGTGGGTGGCCCATCCGGGCAACGACGGGATCGAGTACATGGTCAGGTTCGATCGCAGCAACCCACACGAGATCAGCGAGGGGCTGCCGGATTTCCAGGTGAAGAGCGAGCAGTACTACATGCACGTGGACCCGGGCAACAACGTCCTCGCGTATACGGAGTTTCCGACCGCCGGAGTGGATGGGCCGCACACGGCGAACGCCTGCCGGATGCCGCAGGTCTGGACGAAGATGTACGGGAAGGGGCGGGTGTTCTACAACGCGCTGGGGCACCATCGGGATGTGCTGGAGGCGCGCGAGCCGCGCGAACTGATGCGGCGCGGCTTCCTCTGGGCGGCGAAGTAGACCCCGCCGGCCAGAGGGGTGCGCCCGGACTGCATCACCGCCCTTCCGCGCGAATCTGCTGCGTCACGTCGGCGCCGGGGGCTAGGCCGTCTGCAAAAGGCCGTAGGCGCCGTCGCGGCGCTTGTAAAGCACCTCCACCTGTCCGCTGTCACCGTTTCGAAAAACGAAGAAGGGGTGGTCGATCATCTCCATCTGCAGCGCTGCCTCGTCGATTGTCATCGGCCGCAGGTCGAGCGGCTTACGCTCTTTGATCTTGACGAGGCTGCCATTGAGGCCGTCCTCCATCGTGGGCTCGTCGGCTAGGGCTGGGGGCAGGGGTACGCCCTTCTTGCGGTGACTCTGGACGAGGCGGCCCTTGAGCTTGCGGAGGCGGGTCTCGATCTTATCCTTCACCTTGTCGATGGCTGCCTGTAGGGTCGCCTCCGTCTCCTCGCCCCGAATGGTGAAGCCGTCGGCGAAGACGGTGATCTCGATGCGGTGCATTCCCTTTTCCTCGCGATGCACCATCTCGACCTTTTGCGCCTGATGAAAGTAGCGGTCGAGGCGGCCGAGCTTGCTGGCGGCATAGTCGCGGTCGGTCTTGGTGACGTTGCCTTCGGCGTTACGAACAAGGACTTCCATGAAAACCCTCCGGGTTTAGCGTTTCAGAGTGGCAACGGCAAACGCGGCGATTCCTTCGCCTCGGCCTATAGATCCCAAGCCTTCGTTGGTCGTTGCTTTCACGTTGACCTGTTGCGGGTCCAGGCCCGCTGCGGCGGCGATGGCGGCGCGAATCGACGCGGCCTGAGCCATCACCCGTGGAGATTCGGCTACCACGGTGGCATCTATGTTCAGGATACTCCAGCCTTGCCCCCGAACCAAAGACTTCGCGTGTTCGAGAAAGTGCAGGGAGGACCGGTTCTTCCACTCCGCGTCCTCATTCGGAAAGTGTTGGCCGATGTCACCCAATGCAGCAGCCCCCAAAATCGCGTCCACGACCGCGTGCAGCAGCACGTCGGCATCCGAGTGGCCCTCCAGCCCCGGATGCTCGGGAAAGTGGACACCGCCCAGCATCAGCTTGCGTCCGCGATCGCGGCTGAAGGGGTGGACATCGTAGCCGAAGCCGGTGCGAACCTCGCCCCCGGGTGGTTGAACCCCTGCCAGCGCTTCCACGAGCCTCAGGTCCTCGGTCGTGGTGATCTTCAGGTTGGAGCGATCTCCCTC
>DATLGQ010000255.1:0-12582 GCA_035540435.1 Fimbriimonadaceae bacterium | reverse complement strand
GCCCTAATGAGTCGGTCGATCACCGTTCCAGGTTGTACGTGGCATCCACATATGGCAAAACTCGCGGATTCCACCGATCTCCCAGTACGACTTCAGATCTGTATCCAGAAACTCTATGGATGACATGATGCCGCTAAGCAGCGCGCGCCTTCGCGCTACAGAGTCCCCCGCAGCGCTTGCTCCCTCTCGATCGCCTCAAACAGCGCCTTGAAGTTCCCCTTCCCAAAGCTCTTCGCGCCCTTGCGGTGGATGATCTCGTAGAACAGGGTCGGGCGGTCGGTGATCGGCTTGGTAAAGATCTGGAGGAGGTAGCCCTCGTCGTCCCGGTCGACCAGGATGCCGAGCTCGGCGAGCTCCTCGATGTCCTCCTCGATGGTGCCGACCCGCTCGGGCAGCGCCTCGTAATAAGCCCGCGGCACCGTCAAGAACTGAAGGCCGCGCGCCCGGAGCCGCGAGACGGTGTGGATGATGTCGTCGGTGCGCAGGGCGACGTGCTGGACCCCGGCGCCGCCGAAGAACTCGAGGAACTCGTCGATCTGGGACTTCTTCCTTCCAGGCGCGGGCTCGTTGATCGGGAACTTCACCCGCCCGTTGCCGGACGCCATCACCTTCGACATGAGCGCCGTGTACTCGGTCGAGATATCCTTGTCGTCGAAGCTGATCAGGTTCTTGAAGCCGAGCACGTCCTCGTACCACTTGACCCAGCGGTTCATGTGGCCCAGCTCGACGTTACCGACGCAGTGGTCGACCTCTTGGATCCCGATGGGATCGCCCGGCTCGTTGAGGGTTTTGAAATGGGGCAGGAAGTGGCCCTTGAACTTGTCGCGGTTGAGGAAGGTGTGGATGGTGTCGCCGTAGGTCTTGACGCTGGCAAGGCGTACGTCTCCGTTGTCGTCGCTGAGGGTGAAGGGCTCGCGGGCGCTCTCGGCCCCCCGCTCGGTGGCTGTGCGATAGGCCCAGTCGACGTCGTCCACTTCGAAAGCGATGTCTTGTACGAAATCGCCGTGAACCGCGATCTTGTTGGCGATCGGGTGGTTCGGCACGATCGGCGCGGTGAAGAGGAGCTTCACGTCGTTTTGTTCGAGGAGGTAATCGACTTCGTGTCGCAGGCCCGTTTCGAGGCCATGGAAGCCGGTGATGCTGAAGCCGAAGGTGTTCTGGTAGTAGAACGCGCTCTGGCGGGCGTTGCCCACGTAGTGCCGGATGTGATCGACTTTTCTGATCGGGAATTCGTCGTGCGCCATTGCCATATCTCCCATTCCTATGACGGAGATTATAACTGGGCGCGATCGCGGTGGCCTTGGCTCGTGCGACGGTTCAGCACGAAGTAACATAAGCGCCACATGGCGAGCGTCGACATCAACATCACCGCCGGCCGGGAAGGCGTTGGCGAGCCCTGGCTGTGGCGGCTCGGCCGAGAGTTCAACGTCAAAGTCAACATCAAGAAGGCCAACATCGACACCGACTTCGGATGGGTGCAGGTGGAGCTTCAGGGGCCGATCGAGGAGATCCAGCGCGCGACGGCGTGGCTCATGACGACCGGCCTTCACGTCGAGGCTCAGCAGCGCGCCGTAGGCGCATGAGCGCGTTCGAGCCCTACCCTCCGGACGACCTGGACGAGTTCTGGGGCGAAGCGACCGAGGAGGCCATGCGAGCTCCACTCGATGCGCACAGAAGCCTGAGGAACGAGTTCGATCTTGCCGGCTTCACGGTGGAGACGCTGTGGTTTCGAGGCGTTCACGGGGAGAAGCTTCACGGGTGGCTGGCCTACGAGCCGGGGGCTCGCCGCCTGCCGGGCTTTCTCTGGATCCCGCCATACGGACGCGAGTCGCTGCTGCCGAACCAGTACGGCACCCGCAGGGGCTTCATCAGCATCAGCTTGAACTTCTTTGGGCACGAGCCCTTCCATCAAGAGAAGTACGTCACGTCCCGCGGCTACTTTGCCGAAGGGGTCGAGGATCCGGGAACCTGGATCTTCCGGAGGATGCTGCAGAACGCGATGATCGCGGCGCGGCTGCTGCAGGCGCAGGTCGAGGCGGACGAGGATCGCATCGGGGTGATGGGAATGAGTCAAGGCGGAGGGATGGCCATCTGGATGGGCGCGTACTGCCCCGTCGTTCGGGCCGTTTGTGCCGACATGCCGTTCCTGGCTGCCATGCCGACCACCATCGTGCGCAACGCCCACCGTTATCCGATGAAGGAGCTAATCGACTTCGCGGAGTCGGTCCCCCTCGGCCGCGAACGGCTGATGAACACCCTCGCATACTTCGACACGCTCAATCTGGCGACCCGTTGCGGGGTGCCGACGCACGTGAGCTCGGGCCTGAAGGACCCTTCCTGTCGTCCGGACACCGTCGAGGCGGTCTTTGAGGCCCTGCCCGGGCGCAAGATGCTGCGGACGTACGACTGGGGCCACGACTGGCACCCCGACATGATCGAGAACAATCGCACCTGGATGATCGAGAACTTGAGATGAGGATCCTCCAGGTAGCCAGCGCGCTTCAGGATTGGGGCGGGATCGAGCGGTACGTGCTGTATCTATGCGACGGCCTGTCGGCCAGGGGGCACCGGGTCCATGCTTCGGTTCCGAAAGCTTCGCCGCTGGACACGCGTCTGCGCTGTCGCAAGCATCCGATCACCTTGAAGAGGCAGTTCTCCCCCCTGACACTGACGCCCTACCTGCGCCTGTTCAAGAAGATCCACTACGATGTCGTCCATACCCACTTCAGTCCCGACTTCGTGATGCCGGCGCTTGCGGCCAGGCTGACCCGCCAGCCATACGTGATCATGACCCGACACGTCGCCCTGCCCTGGAAGCCTTCCCAGGTGCGGCGATACACCAAGCTCTACGACCACATCATTTGCGTCTCGGATGCGACCAAGCGGCACCTGATCGAGTCAAAAGTGCCCGACCGGATGCTGACCGTGGCCAAGGCAGGCTGCCCGTCACTGCGTCCAGAGAAGCTGCGGGAGCCGGTGCGGGCCATGATGGGCATCGCGCGGGGCGACTTCGCGATCGGCGTGTTCGGGCGGCTGGTGAAGGAGAAGGGCGTCGAAACGATGATCGCGGCCCATGCGCATCTGCCGGCGAACGTTCGAATCGAGATCTTCGGGCAGGGACCGCAACGCGAGGAATTGGAGCTTTTGGCCGCCCAGGCTGGAGCGGAACGGGTCCGCTTCCACGGATTCGTCGAGGGCATCGACGACTGCATGAACGCGATGGATTGCGTAGCGATTCCGTCGACGTGGGAAGAGGCGTTTCCCTTTGCGGCGCTAGAAGCGCTGTCGCTCGGGAAGCCTCTCATCGTCTCAAACGTTGGCGGGCTGCCGGAGCTTGTGCAGCACAAGCGCACCGGGCTCCTGTTTGAGAAGGGCAACGCGGAGGAGTTGGCCAAATGCGTCCGGCATCTCCAGGAGATTCCCAACCTGAAGGAGGCGATCCAGGACGCCGCGAAGCGGGCTCATCGCTCCGACTACACGGTGGATGCCATGGCCTCGAGGATCGAGGAGGTTTACACCTCGCGTCCTGGCGCGAGGCGCCGGTAGGCACTACGCGGCTCGTAACTGGTCGGCCGGCTGTGCGCTGACCACCCGGTGCAGGCTGATGTCGCCCGCGCTCGTAATCAGGCAGGGCCCGTACATCGGCATAAAGGCGATGTCCAGCACGTCCACGACTTCCATGCGAATCTCCCCGCGCCGGTCGGACCATGTGACGGCTACGCAGGAACCCTTGAGTTGTTTGGCTTCGGCACAATTCACGGCAACATCACCGGTTTGGTTGTGCCGTGGGCAGCCCATCTCGGGACAGGTACTTCTCCTGGGATGAGCGCGCGGACGCTCTGGGGCCGAGCGTTTCACCGCTCCCTCGGCACTGGCAGGAGCGGGCGGCGCTTGGAGGTCCATACTAGCCGCATGGCGTACACCCTGTCGGAGTCGCAATGTCGGAACTTCGAGGTGTCCTCTCGCCGGGAGTGGCTGCTGACCAATGGCATCGGCGGTTACGCCATGGGTGCGGCTGCCGGGCTGAACACTCGGCGCTACCACGGCCATTTGGTCGCCGCCACCAACCCCCCGACCGAGCGCCACGTACTCCTGAGCACCGTCGAAACCCACATCCAAGGGGATGGCAACCCGATCGGACTCTCGACGAACCAGTATCCCGGGGCCCTTTATCCGCAGGGATACGAGCACCTGGAGAGGTTCGAGATCGGCGCACGCGCGACTTGGCGCTTCCGGTCGGGCGGAATGAGCCTGGAGAAGTCGCTGGAGCTGCATCGACGCCAGAACGCATGCACCGTCAGGTACCGCAACAGTGGCGCACGACCGTTCTTGCTCATCCTGAAGCCGCTGGTCTGCCACAAGTTCTATCACGGCAACTTCACCGAACATGCCGGCTATCCGGACGAGCTCCTGTACCCACGGAACGGGACGATCGTGCGGCACGGGCCGATCGAGCTGCAGTTGACCCACGAGGGCGCCCAGCGCCTTCCGGCTCATGGCTGGTACTACCGTTTCGAGCACGCGCGCGAGGTGGAGCGCGGGCTGGATCCGCGGGACGATCTCTTCTGCCCCTGTGAGTTGCGCTACGAGCTCCTGCCCGGGGAGGAGGCGGTACTGATCGCATCAGCGGGTGGTGTTCAGTCGCTTCACCCGCCCACTCCAGCGGAGAAGGAGGCGCCGGCAAGCGTTCGCGGCGCGCTGGAAGAAGCGGCCAAGCATTTTTTGGTCGAGAGCGAGGATCGGTGCTCGATCATCGCCGGCTATCCATGGTTCACCGACTGGGGTCGTGACACGATGATCTCCTTGCCCGGCATCTGCCTGCATACGGGCAGAATCGAAGCCGCAAGGCAGATCATTCTCGACTACGCCCGGCAGATGCGCCAGGGACTCATTCCGAACCGGTTCGTGGAATCCGGGGCAAACGCGGACTACAACACGGTCGACGGCACCCTCTGGTTCGCGAACGCCATTTTTCAGACCTTGCGCAGCGAGTGGGATGAGGAGTGCGCCAAGCAGTGCCTCGAGTCGCTGAGCGAGGTGTTCGACTGGCACATGCGCGGCACCTGGTTCGGGATCGGCGTCGACCCGGCGGACGGACTTCTGCGGCAAGGCGAGCCCGGGACGCAGCTGACCTGGATGGATGCCAAGGTGGGGGATTGGGTGGTCACGCCACGGCACGGCAAGCCGGTAGAGATCAACGGCCTGTGGATCAACGCCCTGAGGGTAATGGAGTGGCTGGCCGAAAAGCTGGGACATTCCGCCGATCGTTACACGCGGGCCGCCGAGCGGGCCGAGGCCGGATTCGAACCAGCTTTCTGGCGCCATGGCGTCGGGCACTACTTGGATACCGCCGATCCCGACGACGCCAGCCTTCGGCCGAACCAACTGATCGCGATGGCACTGCCCTTTGGACCCGCTCGAGGCGAGCATGCCCGGGCAGCTCTGGCCAAGATCACGCGCGAACTGCTGACTCCGGTGGGCTTGCGAACCCTGGGACCCGATGAGCCGGGCTATCGGGGACAGTTCCGTGGCCCTATCCAGCAGTTGGATGCCTCCTACCACCAGGGAACGGTATGGCCATGGCTGATGGGTCCCTACGTCACTGCCCTGGTGAAGCACACAGGCGATCGGCGGACTGCGAAGCGAGCGATGAAAGAGGTGAAGACGATGCTGGCCGAGTACGGGATGGGCGGCATCGCGGAGGTCTACGACGGAGACCCTCCGCACCACCCCGGCGGGTGCCCCTGGCAGGCTTGGTCTGTCGCGGAATTCTTGCGGGCGTGGGTGGAGGATGTTGAAGGGACGTAGGCCGGCTGTCACGTGACTCGCGCGCAAGCACGGACGCTTGTTCTATAACTGAGATCATGCTCGCGGTGCTCCTGCTCCAGCTCATGAATCCCATCGACGATCTTCGGCTTCCGGCCCTTTTTGGCGACCATATGGTCGTTCAGCGCGATCTGCCCGTTCGAGTTTGGGGATGGGCCACTCCCGGCTTCGACGTGAAGGCCACCCTCGCGGGCAAGTCGGGGACAGCCCGCGCCGACCACCGCGGCCGTTTTTCGCTCGAGCTTGCGGCACTTCCGGCTGGCGGCCCGCACGAGCTTGTGGTCACTTCCGGCCCCAGCCAGCGCCGCTTCTCCGACGTCATGGCGGGTGAAGTGTGGGTTTGTTCGGGCCAGTCGAATATGGAGTGGCAAGTCGGGTGGCTTCCGAGTGCAGACGCCGAGGCTGCTGGAGCCGACTATCCCGGCATCCGGATGATCACCGTCGCCAAGATATCGACCGAGAAGCCGCAAGACGACATCACTGGCACCTGGGCCGTGTGCTCCCCCGATACCGTCAGGAGCTTCAGCGCCGTCGCCTACCATTTCGGACGCGAGCTGCACGAGCGCCTCAAGGTTCCGATCGGACTCGTCCATTCCTCCTGGGGTGGCACTCCCGCCGAAGCATGGACGCCGAGGGAGGCGTTGGCGAGCCACCCGCAGCTTCGATCCCTCTCGGAGCAGTATCAGAAGGTCCTCGACGGGTATCCGGAGGCGCGCAGGCTGTATGAGTGGCAGTTGGCGACATGGCGAAGCAAGCTCGAAGAGAGCTTGCGGGAACTGCAATCGGGCCCACTACGAACCGAGCAGCCGCGCGAAGAGGATGGGTGGAAGCCGATGGAACTCCCAGGGCTGTGGGAAAGCAAGGGGCTGCAGTTCGATGGCACGATCTGGTTCAGTCGCACCTTCGAGTTGCCGAGCGATCCCATGGAAGACGCAGTGCTGACGCTGGGCGTCATCGACGACTACGACGCGACGTACGTCAACGGGATCAAGGTCGGCCAGACCGGCTTCGGAGTCAGCGAGGCGTGGCGCGTTTCCCGGCGCTACATCGTGCCCAAGACGGTGTTGAGGAAGGGAAGCAACGTTCTTTCGGTGAGAGTCCACGACACCGGCGGCGGCGGCGGCATTCACGGCGCTGCCGCAGATTTGGCGCTGCAGGTTGGCGGTAACCGATTGCCACTAGCCGGCACCTGGATGTTCCGTATCGAGAAACCTCTGCCGCCGGGCATCGGCCAGCTCATCCGCTCGCAGCCACAGCCTCCGCTGGGCCCAGGACATGCGTGGGCGGTCGGCGGGCTCTGGAACGCTATGATCCTGCCCCTCACGCCCTACCGGATTCGGGGTGCGATCTGGTACCAGGGGGAGAGCAATACTGGGCGGGCACGCGAGTACCAGGAGCTGTTCCCGTTTATGATCCGTCAGTGGCGCGCGGCCTGGGGATTGGGTGACTTCCCGTTCTACTTCGTGCAGCTCGCCAACTTCATGGCGAGGAAGCCCGATCCCGGCGAAAGTCACTGGGCCGAGCTCAGGGAAGCGCAGCTTATGACGCTCAAGCTCCCGCGAACCGGTATGGCCGTGGCCATCGATATTGGTGAGGCCGATGACATCCACCCCCGCAACAAGAGGGACGTGGGACTCCGGCTCGCCCTCAACGCCCTGAAGGACACGTACGGGCGCCGGATCGTGGCCATGGGACCCCTCTATCGCGGCCACCGGGTCGAGCGCGGTCGGATCCACATCCACTTCCACAACGGCCAGGGCCTGAAGACCACCGATAGCTTGCCCCCCAGGAGTTTCGCGATCGCGGGGGCGGACGGGAAGTTCGTTTGGGCGTCGGCCGAGATCGTACGGGACTCGGTAATCGTCTGGCACGAATCGATAAGCAAGCCCACGACTGTTCGCTATGCCTGGGCCGACAACCCGGAGGTGAACCTGGTGAACGGGGCTGGGCTGCCGGCTTCGCCATTCCGGACCCGGTAGCGCTAGCGCCCCGCGCTTTGCCGGAGGCGCTGCTCGGCCTCGCGCAAGGCGTCCAAGTGCGCATAGTCGGTCCAATCGAGGCTCACGGGGGTCACGGAGACGAACCCGTCGCTGACTGCGTTCACGTCGGTGCCTGGCTGGTTTCGGTCCATGACGACGACGCCGCCCTGCCAGTAGTAGGGCCGGCCCCAAGGGTCGTCGCGGCGTTCCACCCGGTCCTCGTACACCCGCTGACCCATCTGGACGAAGCGGTGCCCGCGGATCTCGGGGAAGTCGACGGACGGCACGTTCACGTTCAGGAAGGTCAGGGGCTTGCGCGGCGCATTCACCAGCATTGTCCAGTTCTCTCGAAGCCAGCGTGCGCCGGTCTCGTAGTGGATCGGCGCGCCGTCCACAAAGATCGCCATCGATAGAGCGATGGAGTGGATGCCATTGATGCATCCTTCCATCGCCCCGGCTACCGTGCCGCTGTACGTCACGTCGAACCCCAAGTTCGGGCCGTTGTTGAACCCGCTCAGTACGAGGTCGCACCCATCGGGCCACCCCAGCGTAAGCCCCACGTTCACGCAATCGACCGGCACCCCGTTGACCTCGTACGCCTCCAGCCCCTCCCACGGCACGGGCTTCACTCTCAGGGGCTCCCGCATGGTCATGGAGTGTCCGCACGCGCTGCGCTCACGATCCGGCGCCACGATCTTCACCTCACCGCGCTCACGGGCAACGTCGACGAGCGCAACCAGACCCGGCGCGCGGATGCCGTCGTCGTTGGTGATGAGGATGCGCATGGGTATGTCGGGTGGGTACTCAGCGCGCCAGAGCGAGCTGGATGAGGTCGCGGGGTGGTTTGAAGCTTACATCCTCGCGCACGGTTTCGAGCACTTCCACCGGCACATCGCTGCGGCCGAGGAGCAGTGAGCCGATGACGTCCTCCACCAGGTGCTCAGGAGTGGAAGCGCCGCTGGAGACGCCGACTGCCTGATACTGACTCCGCCACTCCGGACGAACCTCCTCCCCTGACATCACGAGGTGAGCCTCACAACCCAGCGACTCGGCTACCTCACGAAGCCGGTTCGAATTGGACGAGGTCTTGGACCCCACGATCAGCACCAGATCGCACTGCTTGGCCATCTCCCGAATAGCCGCCTGCCGGTTCGTCGTCGCGTAACAGATATCTTCTTTGGGAGGCGTTTCGAGGTGGGGGAAGCGGCGTTTGAGCACGTCGAGCGTCGCCCGAACCTCATCCACGCTGAGGGTCGTCTGGGTTAGGACCGCGAGCTTCTCGTAGTGGGGTAGCTGGAGCTGCTCGGCATCCTCTGGCGTCTCAACGAGCACCATCCGATCCGGCGCCTCGCCCATCGTGCCCTCAGCCTCTACGTGTCCGGCATGGCCGATGTAGATCATGAAGTAGCCCTTGCGGGCAAAGTGTCGGGCCTCGTTGTGCACCTTGGTCACGAGCGGGCACGTGGCGTCGATGATGGTGAGGCCCCTCTCTGCCGACTGGCGACGTATCTCTGGCGAGACACCATGAGCCGAATACACGACGACGGACCCCTCGGGAATCTCGTGGATGTCCTCCACGAAGCGCACGCCCCGCTGCTCGAAGCTTTTGACAACCCACTCGTTGTGTACGATCGCGTGCCGCACGTAAACGGGTGCGCCGTGGATCTTCAAGGCCAGGTCGACCACCTCGATGGCGTAGGCCACGCCGGCGCAGAAGCCTCTAGGCGCGGCGAGAACGATGCGCTGCACGCTCTATTCTACTCTCGCCAGGCTAAAGCTGATCGGGCCGGGCAGCCGCCGCGACCGGCTACAATACAGAGCGCCTCGCACCTCCCTCTATGCCTCAGCAGCCCATCGCCGGAATCATCCTTGCCGCAGGCAAGGGCACCCGAATGAAGTCCGACCTGCCCAAGGGGCTTTTCGAGGTTTGCGGGCTGCCGATGGTCGAGCACATTGGTCGAGCCATGCGAGAGGCGGGGGTCGAGCGTCCCATCGTGATCGTGGGGCATCAGGCAGAGCGCGTTCGCGAGCGGCTCGGGCCATGTTACGACTACTGCCTCCAACGCGAACAACTCGGCACCGGACACGCGGCCCTGATGGCGGCCGAGCTGTTGCAGAGTTTTCGCGGCCCGGTATTGGTGGCGCCTGGCGACGCGCCCCTCCTGAACCCGGATGTCTTCAAGCGACTACTTGCCGCGCACCAAAGGCGAGATGCTCACGCGACTCTGGCAACCGCCATCATGCCCGTGCCGACGGGCTACGGACGCATTTTGAAAGACGCGACTGGAGAGATCACCGGAGTTGTGGAGGAAAGGGACGCTACGCCGGCGGAGCGCGAGATCAAGGAAGTCTGCACCAGCGTCTACTGCTTTGATTCGGAGACCCTGTTCCGCCTGCTGCCCACCCTTTCGAACGAGAACGCCCAGGGCGAGTACTACTTGACCGACATGGCGGGCGCGGTCCATCGCGCCGGGGGGCGGGCCGTTGCCTGCCTCTTTGAAGATCACGACGTGCTCCTGGGGGTCAACGACCGCTGGCAGCTTGCGCAGGCCGCCGACGTCCTGAGGCAGCGCATCCTGCGCCGCCACGCGCTCGCAGGCGTGACCATCGTCGACATCAACTCGACCACCATCGGCGCGGACGTAGAGATTGCCGCGGACGTGGTCCTCGAGCCTCAGACCGTCCTGGAGGGCGGCACCTGCATCGGCAAGGCGACCCGGGTGGGGCCGAACGTGCGAATCAAGGATTCTCGCATAGGCTCTCACTGTGTCGTGATCATGAGCCACTTGAGCGGCGCGACCATGCTGGATGGCTCCCGATGCGGACCCTTCGCCAACCTACGGCCGGGATGTGTTCTCGGAGAGCGGGCGAAGGTCGGCAACTTCGTGGAGATCAAGAACGCCGAGCTAGGGGAGGATGTCAGCGTGTCTCATCTGAGCTACCTTGGCGATGCGAGCGTCGGTCCGGGCACGAACATCGGGGCAGGGACGATCACCTGCAACTACGATGGCTTCGGCAAGCATCGAACGACGATCGGTGAAGGCGCGTTCGTAGGGTCCAACACGACCCTTGTCGCACCTGTTACGATAGGGGAAGGCGCGGTCGTTGCGGCGGGCAGCGTCATCACCCACGACGTCCCGCCGGACGGATTAGGTTTGGGAAGAGCAAGGCAAGAGGTCAAGGAAAAGTGGGCACAGAAGTGGCGTCAGAAAAAGGCAACGGGCGGCAGTTAGAACGGGCGACGTTGACGGGCATGAAGCTCTTTGCGGGCAACGCGAACCGCGAGCTTGCTCATCGGGTTGCGGACTACCTCGACATCCCGCTCGGCCGGCTCACCTCGACCCGGTTCAGCGACGGTGAGATCCGGATCATGGTGGACGAGAGCGCGCGGGGCAACGACGTGTTCCTCATTCAGCCCACCTGCGCGCCGACGAACGACACCCTGATGGAATTGCTCATCATGCTCGATGCGTTCAGGAGAGCTTCCGCCAGGCGCATTACGGTCGTCATGCCCTACTACGGTTATGCCCGCCAAGACAAGAAAATCAAGCCGCGGGAACCGATCACCGCTCGCTTGGTGGCCGACCTGATCCAAAGCTCGGGCGCCCACCGCGTCGTTGGCGTCGACCTTCACGCCGAGCAGATCATGGGCTTCTTCGACGTGCCGATGGACCACCTCTATGCGGGCCCCATCATCGGGCGATACCTGACAGAGCAGGGCTACAAGGACCAGGACGACGTCATCGTCGTCAGCCCAGACGTGGCGGGTGTGGGCCGAGCACGGGCCCTTGCCGAAATGCTGCGCGCACCCATCGTCATCATTGCCAAACGGCGCCCGGAGCCCAACAAGGTCGACATCGTAGAGATCATCGGTGAGGTCGAGAGCAAGCGCTGCGTCATGATCGACGACATGATCGATACCGGGGGCTCAATCATCACGGGCGCGGAGGCGCTTATGAAGCGGGGAGCCACCCAAGTCATCGCTTGCTGCACTCACCCCGTCTTCAGCGGCAACGCGCCACAGCGGCTTCAGGAAAGCGTCGTCGAACGCATCATCAGCATGGACACGATCCCCATCGGAAACGAGAAGCAGATTCCCAAGCTGACGGTGCTCCCCTCGGCTCCTCTCATCGGAGAGGCTATCCGCCGGATCCACTTGAACGAATCGGTCAGCACCCTGTTCGATGAATGGCGCTAGAGGCGCCCGTGCTGGAATGGCGCGTTCGGCAATGGTCGAGGGAGCCATGGAAGCGATGGGTGGTGGCGGGGGCGGCCGCTATGGCCGGTGTGGCCGGGCTGCTGCTTTTTCAGTCGCTGCTGCTTGCCGTGGTGGGATTTGTCGCTATACTAGCGAGCACTGCAGACTACTGGATGACCGTGCGGAACCGAATCGATGCAAATGGCTGTAGCGTTCGGTACGGCTTCAGCGTCTCTGCCATAAGCTGGTCGGAAGTCAAGCGAGTGGTGGTGTCGGAGGTGGGAGTCAAGCTCTCGCCGCTGGCCGAAACCTCGCGCTTGAGTGCCTTCAGGGGGGTCTTCCTCCGGTTCGAGGGAAACCGGGAGGAGGTTCTGCAGGCTGTCCGGGCGCATATCGAAGAAGATGTTCGAGTTGTGGACGCAGGAGCTGACGGAGAGTGAGCGGGATGAGCTCATCTCGAAGGCGGCCCAGGAAATCAGGAGGCGAAAGCTGGAGGTGCCTGCCACCTTGCTTTTCGAGCTTCATAAGCCCCTTGCGTCGGTTTTTGGGCAGGCATCAATCGTTTTCGCCCCCTTCACC
>DATLGQ010000254.1:0-1704 GCA_035540435.1 Fimbriimonadaceae bacterium | reverse complement strand
CCGGAAGGGTTGCGGATGCATGCGCAGGAGGTCTTCCCTACCCCGGCGCCGGACAGCGCGGCGACTCCCAACCCCCATTTCCTCCCCCTCCGGCGCGATATAATCCTGGCTCACAACTCATTCCCGTTGTCAGGGAGGGACCCACCATGGCAGAACGCTACGAAGACAGTTATCTCTACCGCTTGCGGCACTCCGCCGCCCACCTCATGGCCCAGGCCGTGCAGGAGCTCTATCCGGGCGCGAAGCTCTCCATCGGCCCACCGGTCGAAAACGGCTTCTACTACGACATCGACTTCCCCGAGCCCCTCAAGGAAGAGGACCTCGAAAGGATCGAGAAGCGCATGAAGGAGCTGGCCAAGCTCGACCAGCGCATCCAGTGCATCGAGGTCCCCCGCGAGGAGGCCCGCCGGCTCATTCTCGACGACTCCGTCCCCGGCATGGGCGAGGCCACGGCCGAGTACAAACTCCAGCTGCTCGATGCGATCCCCGAGGGCGAGAAGATCACCTTCTACGACCAGCAGCGCACCGACCGCGAGGGCAAGCTCCACCGCTTCCTCGACCTGTGCCGCGGACCGCACGTCGACTCGACGAAGGAGATCAGGAACTTCAAGCTGATGAGCCTCGCCGGCGCCTACTGGCGGGGCGACGTGCGCAACAAGCAGCTCACCCGCATCTACGGCACGGCCTGGGCCACCGCCGAAGAGCTGGAGGCCTACCTCCACATGCTGGAGGAAGCCAAGAAGCGCGACCACCGGGTTCTGGGCAAGGAACTAGGGCTCTTTATGTTCTCGCCCCGCGTGGGCCAGGGCCTTCCCCTCTGGCTGCCCAAGGGCGCAACCCTGCGCGACACCCTGACCGACTTCATGAAGAGCGAGCAGCTCCGGCGCGGCTATCAGCCCGTGGTGACGCCCCACATCGGCAACATGAAGCTCTATGAGAAGAGCGGGCACATCATCACCTTCAAGGAGAAGATGTTCCCCTTCATGGAGGACGAGGAGAAGGACGTGCATATCCTCAAGCCCATGAACTGCCCGTTCCACATCGAGATCTATGCGTCCCAGATGCGCAGCTACCGGGACCTGCCGATCCGCTACGCCGAGTTCGGCACCGTGTATCGCTACGAGCAGAGCGGCGAGGTCGCAGGCATCCTCCGGGCTCGCGGCTTCACCCAGGACGACGCCCATCTGTTCATGCGGCCGGACCAGCTCCTCGACGAGTTCGTCGGGGTGGTCGACCTTATGCAGACGGTCCTGCGCAAGCTGGGGCTGAACGACTTCCGCCTCCGGCTCGGCACGAAGGACCCGTCGAGCGACAAGTACGTGGGCCACGACGACAACTGGACGCTGGCGACCGAGGCGATCGAGCAGGCGTGCCAGAAGATGGGCATGGACTACGAGGTCTCGCCCGGGGATGCGGCGTTTTACGGACCCAAGCTCGACGTGATCATCAAGGACGCGCTGGGGCGCGACTGGCAGATGGGAACGGTGCAGGTGGACTACAACCTGCCCGAGCGCTTCGAGCTGGAGTACATCGGCGAGGACAGCAAGCCGCATCGCCCGGTCATGATCCACCGCGCGCCGTTCGGCTCGCTGGAGCGGATGATCGGTCTGCTGACCGAGCAGTACGCGGGCGCGTATCCGTTTTGGATGGCGCCGGTGCAGGTGGCGATCCTGCCGATCGCGGACCGGCACGTGGAGCATGCGG
>DATLGQ010000253.1:0-6269 GCA_035540435.1 Fimbriimonadaceae bacterium | reverse complement strand
CCGTATACCTGTACGACTCGCAGGCCGGTGTCGAACAGCTTGATCCCCACAAGGCCGTTCTCGGCTCCCGACGCCTGCTGTGCTCCGGCAAAGGCCGGCAACGCCAAAGCTGCCGTCGCGGCGAGGGCAGCGCTAGCAAATCTCTTCTTCAAAGGTGCAACTCCTCCTGGCTGGTCGTGCCTGTGCATTCCAACGTCTATTGACGCCGAAAGCACCCCAAATGGTCACGTCCAAAGTGCGCAAGCGTTTAGCCTGGCGACCGATCTGCCCTGAGGTATACCATCTCAAAGTTCCGCTCAAGGGAGTAGTAGAAGGTATGGCAGCAAATCTAGCGGTATCCGGGTCGGAGTTTGAAGAGAAGGTTTTGAATTCCGACGTGCCCGTTCTCGTCGACTTTTGGGCCGAGTGGTGTGGCCCGTGCAAGGCCATCGGCCCTTCGGTCGAGCAGCTCGCGAGCGAATTCGAGGGCCGGGCGCGGGTGTACAAGGTGGATGTCGACAACGAGGTCGACCTCGCCCAGAAATACGGGATCATGAGCATCCCGGCTCTCTTGGTCTTCAAGGGTGGGAAGGTCGTGGACCAGATGATCGGTGCCGCCCCGAAGCCCCAGATCCAGCAACTGATCGAGCGAGCGCTCTAGGATTCTCCTTCGCAGACGAGGGGCCGGCCGTTTTGGGCCGGCCCTTCGTCTTTCATAATCCCCTTCGGTGTCCGAAAACCTGCCCAACGTCGCTCGAGCGGGCGGCATCATGATGCTCAGCCTGTTCCTCAGCCGGGTGCTGGGCATCGTGCGCGACACCGTGATGGTCGCGCAGTTCGGGCAGGGAGCCCAGACCGACGCCTACGTGCTCGCGTTCCTGGTCCCCGATCTGATCTTCTTTCTCATCGCGGGCGGCGCGCTCAGCTCCGCATTCATTCCCGTCTTCAGCGAATTCATACACACCGACCGGGAGGACGACGCTTGGAAGCTCTTCAGCGTGGTGGTGACGCTCATGTCGCTGCTGGTCGCTGTGTTCATCCTGGTTGCATGGATATTCGCCGAGCCGCTGACGCGTCTCCTGGCAGGGGCCAAGGGCGAGGGGCTGATCCCTTTGATCGCTCACATGAGCCGCATCGTGCTGCCCGCTCAGTACGCGTTCCTCATCGGGGGCATCCTCTTCGGCACGCTCTACTCTAGGCAGCGGTTCGCGGCGCCCGGACTGGGGCCGAATGTCTACAACTTGGGAATCATCTTCGGGGCGCTGGTGCTCTCGACGCTGTTCGATCCGGGGATCCTCGGCATGGCGTGGGGAGCGCTGCTCGGGGCGTTCATCGGCAATCTCGCGATCCCGCTGCTGGCGATGCGAGCGATCCAGCCGCGATTTCAGCCCTCGCTCGACTTGTCCCACCCCGGCGTCAAGAAGGTCCTGAAACTCATGCTGCCGGTGGTGTTGGGGCTCTCGCTGCCGGGGGTGTACGCCCTTATCATGCATGTCTTCGGTACGGTCTACGGGATGGGCATCAACACCGCTTTAAACTTGAGCAACAAGCTGATGCAGGCCCCGCTCGGCATATTCGGCCAGTCTCTGGCGATCGCGGCGTTCCCCGCCCTCAGTCAGTTTTTCGCCCAGCAGCGGATGGACCTCTATCGCCAGCAGCTCAGCAGCACGCTGCGGACGGTGCTCTACATCACGTTGCCGATCTCTGCGCTCATGATCGCCTTGGCGCCGGAAGTCGTGGCGTTGGCGTTCGAGTATGGGAAGGCGACCGCCTCGGATACGGCCGCCACGGCCCGATGCCTGCAGATGTTCGGAATCGGGATCGCGGCTTGGTGCCTGCACCCCGTTCTCATGCGCGGCTTCTTCGCCATGCAGCAGACGGTGACGCCCATCGTGCTGGGCACGGGATGCACGGTCTTGTTCGTCGTGCTCGTCCTGGTCCTTCGGCAGACGCCCCTCACCTACGCTTCGCTGCCGCTCGCCTCGTCTCTGTCGGCGATCGTGCTGGTCCTGGTGCTGCTGGCGGCAGTTTCGAAGCAGGCGGGCGGGATCGATTTGGCCGGCCTGAGCACAACCTTCGCCAAGGCGGGTCTCGCTGCCGCAGCCATGGGGCTCGCGCTCTGGATGGGCACCCTGGTAATGCCCCAAGCCGAGGGGCTTGGTCGGAACGCGCGGGCGCTTGTGCTCGTTGGCGGCCTTGGGCTGGCCGGGGCGTGGCTGTACTACGGGCTGACACGCCTGATGCGCATGCCGGAGACCCAAACCATCGACCGAGCGCTTGCGCGTCTCAGCCGGCGCCGATCCGCAGACTAGACCGTCGTTCGAGTCTTGGCCACGACACTCTCGAGGAACGAGGCGTTGTTTGGCGTGCGCTTCATCAGCTTGATGAACTGTTCGGTCGCTTCGACCGAGTTCTGCTCCTTGGCCATCAGCCGGCGCAACTGCACCACGCCCTCCAACTCGTCCTTATTGAACAAGAGCTCCTCGTGGCGGGTGGAGGACCTGCGCACGTCGATGGCGGGCCAGATGCGGCGCTCGGATAGCTCGCGATCGAGCACGATCTCCATGTTGCCGGTGCCTTTGAGCTCCTCGAAGATCGCTTCGTCCATTTTTGAACCGGTATCGACAAGCACGGAGGCGATGATCGTCAGCGATCCCCCTTCCTCGATGTTGCGCGCGGCCCCGAAGAAGCGCCGAGGGCGATACATGGCCGAGGGGTCCAGACCGCCAGTGAGCGTGCGACCGGATGGATTGATCGTCAAGTTCGAGGCGCGGGACATACGAGTGAGCGAGTCGAGCACGATCACGACGTCACGCCCCGCCTCTACCAACCGCTTCGCCTGCTCCAGGCAAAGATCTGCCACCCGCATGTGGTTTTCGGCCGGCTCGTCGAAGGTGCTGGAGATGACCTGCCCCCGAACCGATCGTCTCATGTCGGTGACTTCCTCCGGTCGCTCATCCACCAGCAGAACCATCAGATAGACCTCTGGATGATTGGCGGTGATGGCGTTGGCGATGACCTTCATCATCGTCGTCTTGCCGGCTTTGGGGGGCGAAACGATGAGGCCGCGCTGGCCCTTCCCGATGGGCGAGATCAGGTCGATGATCCGAGCCGGGATGTTGTCGGGCGTCGTCTCCATCCGGATCTTCTCGTCCGGGTAGAGGGGAGTCAGCTCGTCGAAGTTCTTGCGGCGCTGCATCTCGGGCGAGCCGGTGGCGTAGCCGTTGACGCTCTCCACCCGCAGCATGCCCTGGTACTTCTCTCCCTCCTTGGGCAGGCGCACCTGGCCAAAGACGGTGTCGCCGGCTTTAAGTCCGAAGCGCTTGACCTGCGACTGGGACACGTAGACGTCCTGCGGCGAAGGCGAGTAGTTGTCCCGGCGCAGGAAGCCCCAGCCATCGTTCAGGATCTCGAGGATGCCTTTGGCGTAAATCGCGCCTTGCTCCTCGTTCACGATGGGCAGTAGCGCCTCCAGGAACTCGTGCTTGGGCATGCCGGTGAGGGTTTTGGCGGGCATCTTGACCGCCTTGGCTACCTTGGCAAGTTCCGTGGTCGACAATTGGTCGAAGTAGTTGTAGTCCTTTTCCGGCAGCCCCTCGAGATCACTCGGGTTGTCTTGCCGTGGAAGGCCTTCACGATTGCGACCCCGTCGGCGGCCACCGCCGTCCGACTTTCGCGGGCGAAATTGATGCGTCATAGATTCGGTTGCCGAGGAGTTAGAGTGCGCTTGGGGCCCTAGGACGGGCCTGTGGGGAGGCTAACCCTCTTCGTGGAGAATCGCGATGTACGGCAGGTTGCGGTAACGCTCTGCGTAATCCAATCCATATCCTACCACAAATCGGTTGGGAATCTCGAAACCAACATATTCCACCGGTGTCTGCCGAAGCCGTGCATCCGGTTTGGAGAGAAGACTTGCTACTCGCAGCGACTTCGGCTTGCGCGTGGAGAGCAGCTCCCTGAGGTGGCCGAGCGTGATGCCGGTGTCGATGATGTCTTCCACCACCAGCACATCCCTGCCCTCGATGTTGATATCGAGATCCTTCCGTATTTGGACGACGCCGCTGGACGATTTGCCGCTGCCGTAGCTACTGATTTGAACGAAATCCAGCTCGACGTGCTCGGGGAGATGCCGGGCAAGGTCCGCCAGGAACAGAAACGAGCCCTTCAGCACCGCCACCAGGAGCAGGTTCGTTGGGCCATAGTCGGCGGTGATTTGAGCGCCCAGCTCCCGTACGCGGGCCTGGATCTGCTCCTCACTCAGTAGAGGTTCGAGGTGCGCCTCGCGCATATGCAGATCCTATCTTGGCACCAGCGCAGCCTCCCGGCATGCCCATTAGAGGGCGAAGGACCGGAACCGGCTCTCGGTGAAGGTGCCATCGAGTTTGGAGTAGAAGGCGATTGCCACCCGAGTCTTGCGCCGAAGCTGCGGATGCCGGTCCACGGCCGACCAGAAGGCGGCGCCGCCGGAGAAGAGGCCCTCGGCGATCGTATTGAAGTCTTCTTCGAAGCTGCTCATCGCATACTGGCATAGGAAGCCGCGGCGGTGCATGGCCTCTTCGTAGGCAGTCGAATCGGCTCGATCCCGCAGGGCCTGCACCCCGTCTCCGCTGTAGCGGAAGCCCGGCGGATTGGCAGCATCCCATTCGCGACGGTTGAGCTGATTCGGGTAGTTTCTCAGCAGGATGCTGGAGAACTCGTGGTGGAACATCCGCTCGATGTACTCCTCCGTGTAGCCACGCAAGATGCCGTCGTTGGACATGAAAACCCGATCGACCGAGTTCGTGCCCCCGAACTCCAGCCCGTAAAAGGAGATTTTGCGGGCGATGTAGATCTTGAGCAGATTAGTCTTGAGCACCCGCCGCGGGTACTTGCGGAGCGCGCGGCGAGTGATCTCGATGCTGCGCTCTATCTGCCCCGGGTGCAGTGGCGCCGCAAGCGCGTTGATCTCACGCGTACGCCACTCCGTCGGAAACATGTCCGTATCGACTTCACAGATGATGGGGACACCGGAGTAGCTGTCGACGAAGCGGGCTTTCGCGGGTGGCGTAGGGAGTTGGGCGGCCGCGAATGCGCTTACGGCGATGGGCAACACCCACAAGCTGGTACCGAGTCCTCGCTTCCTCATCTATCCCTCGTGATGAGGCCCATTCTACAAGATGGCAGGCTCGAACCCAATGGGACTTCTGCTGGTTCTGCCTCCCGGCTACTCCAGCTCGATCGTCGCGGGTGGCTTGCTGGTCAGGTCGTAGAAGACGCGGTTGACGCCCGCGACCTCGTTCACGATCCGGTTCGCGATGTGCTCCAGGACCTCGAACGGGATGTTCACCGCCCGGGCGGTCATGGCATCTTCGCTCTCCACTGCCCGCAACACGATCGGGTGCTGGTAGGTCCGCTCGTCGCCCATGACGCCCACGCTGCGCACGTCGAGCAAGGCTCCGTAGCTCTGCCAGATCCCTTTGTGCAAGCCGGCTTGGCGGAGCTCCTCGCGAAAGATCCAGTCGGCCTCCTGCACCATCCGCACCCGCTCAGGGGTGACCTCGCCCACGATGCGCACCGCCAGGCCCGGACCAGGGAACGGCTCGCGGTCCACGATCTCCTCCGGCAGGCCCAGCTTCCGCCCGACCTCGCGCACCTCGTCCTTGAACAGCCACCTCAGCGGCTCGATCAGCCGCATCTTCATCCATTCCGGCAGGCCACCGACGTTGTGGTGGGTCTTGATCTTGGCGGCGGTGGGGGAGCCGCTCTCGATGACGTCCGGATAGAGCGTGCCTTGGGCCAGGAACTGGCAATCCTTCAGTTCCTCGGCGTGCTGCTCGAACACCCGCACGAACTGCTCTCCGATGATCTTGCGCTTGCGCTCAGGGTCGCTCACTCCGGAAAGAGCCCCCAGAAACTGCTCGCGCGCGTCGAAGACGATCAGGCGGGGATGGAAATGCTGGGTGAAGGCCTCTTTGACCCCTTCCGCCTCGTTCTTGCGCAGGAGCCCGTGGTCGACGAATACGCACACCGCCCGCTCGCCCAGCGCCTCGGTCAGCAGCGCGGCCATCACGCTCGAATCGACCCCGCCGGACACGGCGCAGAGCACCCTTCCTTCCCCGACTTCGGCGCGGATCGCCGCGATCTGCTCCTCGATGAAGCTCTCGCTGGTCCAGTCGCCCACCAGACCCGCCTGCTCGAAGAGGAAGTTTCGAAGAACTTCGCGGCCACTGGGCGTGTGGCTGACCTCGGGGTGAAACTGCACCCCAAACCACTTCTTGGACGGGTTCTCGAAGGCGGCGATGGGACAGCTT
>DATLGQ010000252.1:0-2991 GCA_035540435.1 Fimbriimonadaceae bacterium | reverse complement strand
CATTAGGGGACCCGCTTGGTTCCTGAAGTCGGACTTTGGTCCGTGAGTCGGAGGCCGCTCGAGCAACAGCCTGTTTAAATCGCGCCTTTGCGTCGGTTGTCCTCCAGGCACAGCATCTGGCAATTCGCTGCGTTGGTTCTGCCGCCTTTCGACCACGGCGCGATGTGATCGGCCTCCATCGCGTCCAGCTCGAATTGCTTGCCACACGAGGGACAAATGCCACCCTGTCGCTCATACGCTGCGCGGCGCATCGCTGGCGTGAAGGCACGGATAGCGAGGTACTTTTCCTCGCCTGACAGGACGTACTGATAAATCCCCTTCTTGCGCGTCACGTCGTCGTCGATCATCAACGCCTTGATTCGGTCCTCGAGCTGGTCGGTGTCGAACATGTGGTCCTTGAACTGGGTATATAGCGTGCCCCAATCCACGCCCTTCATCTCACTTCGGTACGCCTTAAAGGTCATCTCCACCCAGGCAACGACGGCTTGGAAATGCGCCCAGAGCTCGTTCGCATTCGGGTCGTGCTGGTGTGCCGACATGTAGTGCTCGATGTTCCCGGATGAAAGCCACGAGATCGCGGTCTCCAGATAGTGCTGGCGGATTGGCGAACCGCTGACGTACTTATTCGCGAGCAGGTAGGCAGGACATTGCGACTTGGAGAAGATCGTCTTCGCGTGGCTCAACCACGGTCCGGTGTAGACGGCATTACGCAGTTCCTGATCCGTCAGACGCTCGCCAGCGATGTTGATGATGCGGAACCAGTCCAACTTCTCGACGTCCGTGCCGGAGCAGAAGTAGATCATCAGTTCGTAGTCGAGGATCTGATCCTGCTGCGACTTGGGGAGATTGTGAAACGCCATCGGGTGTCCGTCGACCGGAATAGAAAAGTCGCCGTTCACGTACTGGCAGAAGGAAATTGTTCGCTGCTGGCCGTCTAGGACCTCGTACCCCGAGTGGTCCGTGACCACCCAGTACATGACATTCAGCGGGAAGGCTTTGCGGATAGTGCCAATCACCGCATTCCGCTTCTTCTCGTCGTACACGAACTCGCGCTGGTACTTCGGTCGGATGTCTAGCCGGCCCCCGTAGCCGACGACGCCCTCCTCGGCCTCGTCAACGTAACCCTGAGCGATCTCCCGGACGGTGATCCTGTTCAGTTCGACCTTCACGCCGGTGTGCCTCCGATCCGGCGGATAACGATTCTCTCGTACAGGCGACGGTGGGTTCCGTCTCGTTGCGGCAAATAGAAACGATGTCGGCCACCGCCTCCATACGTCCCTATCGGGGTTGTACTTCTCTAGGAACGTGATTGGGACCCCCATCGCGCCGTCGTAGTCCATTGGAATGTCCGACACCCTTGCGACCTCGATCGCTGGGTAGTTGGTGTACGTCGGGTACTCATCGGGCGTGTAGCGCTTATAAAGCGTGAGGAACTCATGGCGTTTCGTGGTGTCCAGGTTTGTGTACCAGTAGATGCGGCCCATGCTGAAGTACTTGATGCCGTCCACCACCTTCTTCCTCGACTCAGTGGCGATTTCGTAGCCTTCAGGGACCTGGAACCACTTGGTTCCACCGTTCTCGTGGCCGAACCAGAGGTTGTTAGCCATTACCTGCGCGAACACCTCGTCATAGGTGATGAAATTTTGGTCTCCGAGAATGAGGAACTTCTTCCCGCTCTCTGCGAGTTGCGTGATGTATGCGCGAAACAGGGAGAACGGCGGATTGGTTACGACAACGTCCGCCTCTTCGAGCAACGCCACGCATTCGGCGGAGCGGAAGTCGCCGTCGCCCGTCAGTGGCGTCATAACGTTGACATCGTTGCGCAGCAGGTACTCCACGTCGGCTAGGTCGATAGCCCCGTCATCGTTGAGGTCCGGGACTTCGCTAATCTCGACGCGGTACGGCTCTCTTGGAGGTGGTGTATCCCGCAGACCTGCGGTCTCGAAGAGCGGCAGCTGCTCCCCGCTGATGCGCGATCCGGCGTAACTGGTGGTGATCAACTTCTTCAGGCCGAGATGGTTGAAGTTCATTGCGAAGTACTTGAAGAAGTTGGACTCGTACGGGTCGTCGCAGTTGCAGAGGACAACCTTGTCGCGAAACTGGTCTTTGTAGTGGCGCACCTCCGCCTCAACATCGACCAATTGCGTGTAGAACTCGTCGGTAGGGGACCTTATTCGGTTGCTCAGCGATACGTTGCTTGCCACCGTCCCACCCTAGCAGCCGCTGGGCGGCCATGGACGGCGGGCGGAACAGCCGGTCGCTGCACCGACCGACGTCTCCGTGTGCCGAAGGCCATCGTCGAGCAACCATCCGCGCGGGTCAACCCGCCTACTTCGACGGCCTCGCGGACATCCTCGTCTACGTCTTCGGCGACGCGAGCCAGGACCTCTACCACGCGCGCGAGCCCGATGAGCGGGGCGTCGTCATGCCCGAGCGGATCGACCCGTTCTACCTGACCGAGAACCGCCGGTCCACGAAGGCCATCCACGCCTTCGCCCAGCGCTTCAGCCAGACCGATGCGTCCGACCTGCCCTCGGTCTCCCTCGGGCCCGACGGGTCTCCCGTGGAGGTCGTCACCTACGCCGATGACGACCCCGATGCCTGCCGTCGGGCGGTGGGGGCCGTGCTGCGCGAGATCATCGATCGGGGTCGCGTGGCGCCGTCGGACTGCGTGGTGCTGACGCCGCGATCGGCCCGTTCGTCGTGGCTGCTCTCCTCTGACGGGTCGCCGGTCGAGGCGTGGCCGTATCGGCTCATGCCCGAGTACGGTCCGGAGGGGGCCGTGCTGCCGGCGCCTACGAAGGGTGGGCAGGTGCGCGTCGCGACCATCCACCGCTACAAGGGGTTGGAGTCGCCGTGCGTGGTTCTGGCCGAGATCGACGGGCGGGTCGATCCCGCGGATCTCGCCTCGCTCCTCTACGTCGGCGCGACCCGGGCGCGGTCCCACCTGGTGGTCGTGGCGGGGGAGTCAGTCGCGGGGCGGATCCAGGG
>DATLGQ010000251.1:0-7312 GCA_035540435.1 Fimbriimonadaceae bacterium | reverse complement strand
TAGAGCGTCCGGTGGCGGATCTCGTCGGGCAGGAGCCGCGAACACGTCAGGATTGCAGCAATCGCGGAGAACATGCCGAGGACGCTCGCCGCCAGGTCCTTCACGAAAACTTCGAGCCCTTGCACGCCGAAAAATCCAAGAGCTGCCGAGGACATCAGGATGAGCAAGCCGAGGATCGCCACCACCCACAGATCCTTCCTGCGGAGGCTTTCGAGAATGACGCTCCAAGCGAGCGACTTCCAAGCTCTCAGCCTCATGCGGCCCTCCCGATCGTCTCGATGAAGTAGTCCTCGAGCGATCCTTCCTCGGCCACCAGGTCGATCACCTCGCCATGATGCTGCTGAACTCGCGCGACCGCCTGCAAAAGGCTGTCTTTGGAATCAAAACGGGCGCGGAACACGCCGGACTCCACTGGATGCCAGTCCTCCGTTAGTCCGACTAGCGAGACCACACCGCGGTACACGATCTCGTACCGGCGAAGCTCTTCCTTCAAGGAGTCGAGCTGTCGCTCCTCGATCAGACGGCCGCGCTCGATGACCAGGATCCGGTCGCACAGCATGTCTACCTCGCTCAGCTCATGACTGGAAAAGAAGAGCGTGCAGCCGCCTTCCTGCCTGGATTTGAGGATGCTGCGAAGTTCCTTTCGCCCAACCGGGTCCAATCCGCTTGTGACCTCATCCAGAACCAGCAACTCAGGACTGCCCAACAGAGCCTGGGCAATCCCGACCCGCTGCAGCATTCCTTTACTCAGGGTGCGGTTCAGCTTATGAGCCGCCCCGTAGATGCCGAGCGAATCGAGGAGGTAAATGATTTCGGCCTTCAACTCCTTGCCGTGCAAGCCCTGCAGCTCGCCATACAGTCTGAGTGTCTCGAAAGGAGTCAGGTAGGGGTAGTACAGCGCGACCTCTGGGAGGTACCCCACACGCCTCTTGGCGGCGACGCTGCCAGAAGGGTGGCCGAACACATGGCACCTGCCGCTGGAGGGTTGCAAGAAGCCCATGAGGGCCTTGATGGTCGAACTCTTGCCGGCACCGTTGGGGCCCAGAAAGCCAACGATCTCGCCCGGTTGTACCGTGAACGATAGATTCTCTACCGCGTGCACATCCAGCCCGCGACGGGGTCGGTAGCGTACGTGCAGGTTCTCGACGGTAATCGCTTCACATTGCATCCCGGTATTAGTTCTTGGCCGATGGCAGCGCTGGGATCAGGTTGCTCACGCATAAGTGTCACTGGCAAGCGGTGCGGGCGTATAAACTACAGGTGCCCGTTGCGGCCACCCACGGAGGTTCAAATGATCGTGTCCACTCTTCTCGCGGCTCTTGTCCTGGCACCCCAAGGTGGCTTGGCCTGTCCGGTGATGG
Source organism: Fimbriimonadaceae bacterium (assembly GCA_035540435.1). GTDB lineage: Bacteria > Armatimonadota > Fimbriimonadia > Fimbriimonadales > Fimbriimonadaceae > DATLGQ01. The sequence continues at coordinate 5,951 of DATLGQ010000251.1, read as the reverse complement.
GCTCTCCGGCCAACGACAAGTCGGGCGCCGTCGACTATGCCGGGGTGCGATACACGTTCTGTTGCGCGGGATGTGATCAAACCTTTGCGAAGGAGCCGGCCAAGTATCTCAAGAGCGAGAAGGTCAAAGCGAAGACCCTGGGTGTCTCGCTGTTCGACCCCGTGAACGGGCGGCGCGTCGATGCCAAGACCGCCAAGGGAGGCAGCGCAGACTTTAACGGCGTCCGGTACCACTTCATCAGCCAGGAGAACCGGGTGGCCTTCGAAGGAGAGCCAAAGAAGTACACGCAGGTCCCGGCCAAGGAGTCGCTCACGTGTCCGGTCATGGGCAGCACGGTAGCAAGCTATGCGGTCGCACCGGCCTACGCCGATCATGAGGGCGTACGCTACTACTTGTGCTGCGATGGCTGCATTGCCCCATTCGAGAAGGATCCGGCTCAATTCGCTAAGAACGCCTCAGGCAAGGCGACCGCGCCGAAGGCACAGAAGGTAAAGCAATAGAAGTGGCACGTTTGCGCGCAGGCTGTGACATTCTCTATTCATGAACCCAGCGTTTCTCCTTTTGTCGACCATCCTGTCGTCCCAAGTGGGGCCCTCGGAGATGCCTCGGCCATGGGTCGAGCCGGGCTTTGGCAACATCATCTGGGTGCAGTCTCCCCACTACGGCCCGAGGCCGCCCGGAACCATCGTCGATACCGTGGTGGTGCATCACACCGCCAACAACTCGCTGGAAGGCACCACCCGGTGGTTCTTGAATCCGGAGGCGCGGGTCAGCGCGCACTACACCATCGGGCGCGACGGCTCGATCGTCCAGCACGTGTCGACGTTTCACCGGGCTTGGCACGCGGGGGTCAGCCGCGACGTCGAGGGCCGTGAGAACGTCAACAACTTCTCGGTCGGGATCGAGCTCGTGAACATCGGAGACGGCACCCAAGACTGGCCGAAGGAGCAGACCGAGGCCCTTGGGTACTTGATCTCGCATCTGAAGCGGCGCTTCCCTCTGAAGTACATCACCAGCCACAAATACATCGCGCAGCCCCCGGGCCGAAAGCCTGATCCGATCAACTTCCCGTGGGCGACGGTTGAGGGGCTGGGGCTCAAAGTGGTGCCTTAAGGGCCTCCTCTAGCGCTGTGGCCAGGCTTGCCGAGTCCCAAGGCGTGGCTTCTGGCATCGCGGAACCCTTGAAGAGCCGGGCCGGGTCGACCAGCGGCGCGCCGGCGGGCACGCTTGCCTGAAGCAACACCGCCTCCTCCGAAAGGCGCAGCGCGCATCCGCAAACCTTTACGCCGAGGGTGCGGTGAACGATGTCGCTGGGCGAAACATGCGCGAAGCAGTCGGCCGTGCGGGGACCTCGACCCGTAAACGCCGTATCCTCCGCGAGCGCGCAGTCCAGGCCACAGGCGCGTAGAGCGCGCACCATTGGGTCGGCCAGCAGCCGGTAAGTCTTCCGGACCTGCTTAGGGGACACTTGTAGAGCCTGCAGCGGGAACGACATGGCGACCGTCACATCGTGGCCGTGCAGTACCGCCTTCCCGCCTGTGGGCCGCTGAACCCAGGGCACGATGTCCGGGTTCACCAGATCGCGCTCAGCCTTCTGCCAGTGCCCCAAGCTCACCCAAGGTCCGTCCCACCGGTACACCCGCGCGCCGGCCTCGCCATTGGAGGCTCGATTGAAGAGCTCCCGATCGGCGGCCATGTTGAGATGACCGTTCATGGGTGGATCGAGCCGAACCGGTGTACGAAGCCCGAGCATGCCGCATGGCATACCTGAGACCGAAGGAGTTGTGCAAAAGGCCCCTTCCGAGGAAGGGGCCCTGCTCAACAGGAGGTGCTTGTGGGCGCCTCCGCCACTCCGGAACCATCTCCGCTCATCGCGGCAATCGCCCCGAGAGTGGGCCGGAACCACCCTCGGCTACAAGGCGCGATGTGTCGCAATAAGCGCGCTCGAACTAGTTCAACCAGCCCAACCGTTGGCCGACGCGACTCTCGCTACGTCTACGGGGTTAGCTGTCGGGTTCGGGCCAAGAGCTACCCTGGGAGCCTTTGACGGGCTCCGTTCACCCCCACTGTACGGGTCCCCCGTCCCCGCTCGTCCTTGCGGAAAAGCGAAGTTCGACGGCTGGCTTTGCAGCCACCATGTATAGACTACCACTACTCTCGCCCTGTTCACTCATCCAGGCATCCGAGGCCGTGTACTGGTGCTATTGCCGGTGCTATTGCCACCAACGATTAGGGCTGCCACGTCACCAGAAACCGCCTGCCCGGTAACCTCGTGTCATGAACATGATGCACCGCTGTTCGCTGTTCGCTCTTCTTGCCTTGGTCGCCGGCTGCGCAGGTGGCAAGCAAGAGCAAGCGCCGCCCGCGGCTGCCGGCGATCGGGTGGAAGGAAAGTTCGAGGTCGCCCTTCTGACGCCCGGTCCGGTCACGGACGGCGGGTGGAACTCAATGGCCTACAAGGGCCTCCAAGCCATCGAGAAGGAGTTGGGCGCCACGGTAAATCATGATCAGACCAGCCCTTCTTCGATTGAAAGCTCCATGCGCGCCTATGCCCAGAAGGGCTACGACCTCATCATTGGCCACGGAGTCGAGTACAACGCTCCGGGCGTGGCGCTCGCGAAGGACTATCCGAACACCGTCTTCGTCAGCAGCTCGGGGTCGGAATTCGCCGCTAACGCCGGGGCGCTACGCTTTTACCTGGAGCAAGGCTTCTATCTTGCCGGCATGCTGGCCGCCGAAATGTCCAAGACGGGAGTCGTTGCGATGATCGGCGGCGACGACGTTCCTTCGATCCGGTCGACCTTCAACGCCTTCGCAGCCGGCGCGAAGGCTGCCAAGCCCACGATCCGGGTGCTGCCCGCAGTCTTCACCGGCAACGGCATCGACCCGGTAGCTGCCAAGCAGGCGACGCTTGCCGTCATCGCGCAAGGCGCGGACATGATCATCCACCAGGCCAACAATGCGGCAAAGGGCGTGTTCGACGCGGCGGCGGAGAAGGGAGTGTGGGCCTTCGGCGCTAACGCGGACCAGAGCGGCGAGAGCGACGCGGTGCTGGCTTCGGCGATCATCCAGGGCGATCAGGCCTACGTCGCTCTCGCGCGGAGAGTCAAGGCGGGCGAGTATAAGGGTGAGGTCACCTTCATGGGCCTGGACGTCGGCGCCGTGGACTTCGTTATCAACCCGAAGCATCGTTCGAAGATTCCCGAGGCGGTTCTGCTCCGGTTGGAAGAAACCCGGGAGCGGTTGGAGAAGGGCGAACTCATAGCTCCCAGAGACGAGTTCTAGCAGAAGTTCCCGCGGCTTGGAGCAGCCCACGAACACCACGATGATCTGCGTCAGAAACGTCTCCAAGGCTTTCGGGCCGACGCTGGCGTTGGATGACGTGTCGCTGGACTTTCAGCCTGCACGTATCCACGCGGTCATTGGAGAAAACGGCGCCGGCAAGTCGACCCTGATGCATGTCCTGGGGGGCTTTGTTCGCCCGGATACGGGCGCGGTCCTCCTTGATGGAGTGTCCCAGCCTCTCGGCGACCCAGCGGCCATGCGCCACCTCGGGATCGAAATGGTTCATCAGCACTTCACGCTGGCGCCCGCATTGACCGTCGCAGAGAGCCTAGCGCTGGCCCGGATGAATCGGCTGGCGGCCCGCCTCGACATCGAGCGCCTTGCTCAGCCGGCGCTTGCGATTGCCCGTGAACTTGGGTGGGAACTCGATCCTCGTGCCCGCACAGGAACCCTACCAGTCGGAGTCCGTCAGCGTGTCGAGATCGTGAAGGCGCTGGCCGGCGAGGAGGGCGGAAGGCCTGGGCGCGTTCTGGTGCTCGACGAGCCGACTGCCGTTCTCTCACCCGGCGAGGTCGAGGATCTCTTCCGAGTCATCAGGAACCTCCGGGACGCCGGCCGATGCATCATCTTGATCGCTCACAAGCTGGCGGAGGTGCTGGCAGTTGCGGAACAGATCGCCGTCCTGCGCCATGGAAAGCTGGTGGCCGAGACCACGGCGGCGAGCGCGGACCAGGAAACGCTTGCCCGGTGGATGGTGGGCGAACTGCCGCCGGGCCAGGTGAAGGAACCCTCGCGTCGTGAGGAACGGAGGTTGGTGGTGAAGGATCTGGAAGTGCGGGGTGATCGAGGAGAGGATGCCGTTCGTGGCGTGTCGTTCGAGGTCTTCGCGGGCGAGATCTTTGGCATAGGCGGCGTCGATGGCAACGGGCAGGTCGAGCTTGCCGAGGCGCTCGCCGGGATTCGGAGCTTCAGAGGCCACTTGAGTGTGGATGCGGAGGAAGTCGCGTACATTCCGCCGGACCGGCAACTGGATGGCCTCGCGCTGGAGATGAGCGTGGCCGAGAACTTGCTGGTCCGCGCGGACCTCATGCCGGGGCTGACGTGGGGGCCCTTCCTTCGCTCGGGAACGGCCAGTCGGGCGGTGCAGGAGTTGGTGCGGGAGTATGACGTCCGCGCTTCATCCGCGGGGCAGCCGGCTGGCTCACTGAGCGGGGGCAATCAACAAAAGATCGTGGTGAGCCGCGTCCTCTCCAGGAACCCACGGATGCTGGTGGCTGTGAATCCGACTCGAGGGCTCGACTTCAGCGCGACCGCTTTCGTTCATGAGAAGCTGCTGGGAGCAGCAGCATCGGGCAGCGCGGTGGTTTTATTCTCGACCGACCTGGATGAACTGGCCGCGCTTTGCCCCCGCAGGGTCTTTATGAGCGGCGGCCGCTTCGCGGAGAGTGTAGACGCAGTGGGCTATGTGGGGGGCAGCCCCTCGTGAGGTTCGCGAGGCTCGGCGCAGGTGTTGCAGCGCTCGTGTTCGCCCTGCTGCTCACGCTCGTACTGTTGGGCCTGCCGATCGGTTCGTCGCTCGAACTGCTGTTCGAGGGCGCCCTGGGCACCAAGTACGGTTTGGCGACCTTGTTCGTGAAAGCGACGCCGTTGTTGCTGGTCGGGCTCGGGATCGCCGTCGCCTGGAGGGCCGGGATGTACAACATCGGCGGCGAGGGACAGTTCGTCGTGGGGGCGATCGCCGGGGCGGCCGTGGCCAGGGCAGCGCCTGCCGGCGAGCCCGGCATCTTGAACACGCTCATCTTGATGGCGGCGATGCTCGGAGGCGCGGCGTGGGCTTGGCTGCCGGGCTGGCTTCATGTCCGGCGGGGGGTGCACGTGGTGATCGGCACGATCCTCCTCAATTTCGTGGCGGTGCAGCTTGTGTCGTTCCTGGTCCGCGGGCCCCTTCAAGAGCGCAAGGGCCAATTGCCGCTGACAGACCCGCTTCCATCGGAGGTCATGCTGCGGCGGCTCGACAGCCAAACCGATCTGCATGCCGGGCTCGTCCTGGCGCTCGTCGCGTGCGCGCTCACGTGGGTCTTTCTGTTTAGGACGACGGCCGGCCTCCGACTGAGGATCGTGGGGCAGAGCGCGCGCTTTGCTCGCGCGAACAAGATCGACCCCGACAGCGCGCAAATCAGGGCCATGGCAGTTTCCGGAGCGCTGTGCGGGCTGGCTGGGGCCGTGGAGTACTCCGGCGTAGCCGGACGTATCGGAGCGGATTTCGCTCAGGGCTGGGGCTTTCTCGGCATTCCGGTCGCGCTCCTGGGGGCTTTGCACCCGCTGGGCGTGCTGCTGAGCAGCCTCTACTTCGGCGCGCTGTTCGCCGGCTCTCAGAACCTCGCCAGATTCTCGAGCGGCTCCTCGTCGCTCGTGCTCATCATCCAAGGGCTGGCAGTTTTGGCGTTCGTCGCGGCTCAAGCGTGGCTAAGGCTCGGCGTTCGCAGGCAGGAGTCTGCATGAGCGACTGGGTGCTGTTGCTCGTCTTCGCCGCTCCCGTCCTACTGGCGGCACTTGGAGAGGCCGTGACTCAGCGCTCGGGAGTGTTGAACATCGGGGTAGAGGGCATCATGCTTGGCGCGGCCTTCGGCGCTGCGATGACCACCTTGCAGAGCGGCTCGCCTTGG
>DATLGQ010000250.1:0-13631 GCA_035540435.1 Fimbriimonadaceae bacterium | reverse complement strand
GCTACAGCCGCAGACCGAAATGAGTCTACCAGTCCTCAGGGCCCGTGGAAGAACAGGCGTCCCGGGTGGCAGAATGAGGCGGTGGCAAGCACCCTCGGAAGTCCCGCCGGCATAACCCTACTGGAGGAAGAGCTTGGCGGCTACGGCGGCTTTCCCGACCGCCTCTACGTCATCGGCGTCGGAGCCGATCGCTACGCCGCCAACAATGCCACTTTGCCGGACGGGCAGAACGTGAATGGGCTCGCTACATTCCCCACCCCTGACGACGCCACCACGTACATGGGCATGCTCGCCGGACTCGGCGGCGAGATCATGGCCAAGAGCTTCGAGGAGGCCCGGGAGATCGCCAAGAGCAAGCCGGTGCTCTCCTGTCTGTTTCTCTTCGTGGGCGGCAAGATTGTGGAAGTGCACTACGTGCGGTGAAGCGGATGTCGGCGCACTTCTTGACGATCCTTCGACCGACGCGAGCGAACTTTCCCGCAAGTGCGACCGACGAGGAGCGAGCCATAGTCGCCCGCCACTTCGAATACCTCCAGAACCCGCCCCGGGGGTTGACGGTACTCATGGCCGGTCGCACGGACGAAGCATCGCCTATGGGGCTGGTCGTGTTTGTCGCGGACTCGCTTGAACACGCTGAAGCGTTCGCCCTCGGCGACCCAGCCGTGCGTGACGGTGTGTTCCAGGCAGAAGTGCATCCGTATCTGTTGGCGCTGTGCGGGCAGGACTATCCATCAGAGGCATAATCGATCCATCATGCACCCCACTCTGAAGAGCCTGCACGACCGAACCTTGGGGATGATCGAGCGAGTTCGGGACGCCACTTCCGGAATGGATCAGGACCAGCTGAATGAGGGCGTCGAGAATGAGTGGAGCGTCGCGCAGGTCCTCGAACATATGCGCCTGACGCATCAGCCATATCTCGAGGCCATGGAATCGGCGATCGCAATGGCTGCTCCCGCCACCAATGGGCCGGTGCCACCACACCTGTCCTGGTTCGGCAAGTCGATGGTGAAGATGTCGGGCCCGGGCGGAAACGCCCCCGCGCCGAAAAGGCTGCACCCAGCGGTCGGGTTTTACGGACGGCTCGTGGTCGAAGACTTCGCCAGAGACCAGCGACGCATCGCAAACGCTATTCAGCTCGCGTCTCAGATCGATCTGAATAAGACCCGGTTTCGAAATCCGTTCCTACCCTTGATCAAGATGAGGGTGAGCGACGCGCTCTTTGTCTTGGTCGAGCATGGAGAGAGGCACGTACGCCAGATCGAAGAGCGGGCGGCTGCGGTCAAAGCTCGGACCGAAAGAGCCGCAACTCGCTGATTCGGGGTTCCAGGTCCGGACGACGGGGGGTCATCGTAACCCGGACCGCCGATGCCGCGACAGGCGGCACCCTCAGGATCCGCTTGGGGCCGATCGTGGTGCCGCTCGCGACATCCGTCCATGCACCGCCTACGAGAGCTTCCACTCGGAAGGCCCGGACTCTCTGGCCGAATTGGATGGCCTCTGAGAGAATGATCCGGTCAAACTTGGCCTGCCCCGGCACTTCCAGTTGCAGCGGCTCCGCAGCGCTCATGAAGGTGTCACGCTTGCCGTCGCGCAGTTGTTCGATCCCAGTCGTCACCACCTCGTGGCGAAACTCGCGGTCGAGTGCCATGCGCCACTCCTGCAGACGCCGAGCGTCGACGTCGGAGATGACTCCTTCGCGGTTCGGCGGGACGTTCAGCAGCAACGACCCGCCGCGCCCAACCGACGCGAAGTAGATCTCGACCAGCTCCTTCACCGACTTGACCTTGTCGTCCTCGGAGGCGCGCCAGAACCACCCGGGCCGTATAGAGACATCGCATTCAGCGGGCACCCAGTAAGCGCCGTCCTCGTGGCCCAAACCTAGCTCGCCATGCCGAGGAGTGCCGGGAAAGAACTCGTCGCGGCGGAGGGTGGCCCAGTTGGTCTCAGATGCGTAGCCTCGCTCGTTGCCGACCCAGCGCACGTCCGGCCCGGCATCGCTGAAGATGACCGCGTTTGGCTGACATTCGCGCACCGTACGGACGAAAAGCTCCCAGTCGTAGACTTGCCGCTTGCCGTTTGGACCCTCCCCATTGGCGCCGTCGAACCAAACTTCGAACACCGGCCCATAGGAGGTCAGCACTTCGCGCAGCATCTTGGCGAAGATTTCGTTGTACTGAGGCGTTCCGTACGTGGGATGATTGCGGTCCCAGGGGGAGAGGTAGACGCCGAACCGCAGGCCATGCTTGCGGCAAGCCTCGCTCAGTTCCCTCAGCACATCGCCGCGACCGTTCTTCCACGGACTGCGCGCGACGGTGTGAGCCGAGTAGCGGCTCGGCCACAGGCAAAAGCCATCGTGATGCTTGGCGGTGATGATGACGGCCTTCAGTCCGGCGCTCTTGAACGTGCGTGCCCATTGGTCACAGTCCAGGTTCGTAGGGTTGAAGATGCGTGGGTCCTCCCGGCCGTGTCCCCACTCCTCGCCGGTGAAGGTATTCGGGCCGAAGTGCACGAATGCATAAGTCTCGAGATCGTGCCACGCGAGCTGACGGGGACTGGGGGTCGGAAGCTGGATTGCGGCCATGAGCATCAGCGCGAGCATCTATGATGCAGATTAGCATGGGGCTCGTCCCACGCCTCGCCCGGCAGTTTGCCACCGTGTCTGGTACCCTGCGTGAGTGCGTCTTCTGCTTGCGCTGGCGCTTGCCTCGCTGCTGCCGAAGGATCCCGGGGCCGATTCAAGCCAAACCACTGGCATCTACCGGGCTCAAGGGGAGCCCGCCGCAGAGTGGAGCATCAACGAGCACCACACGCTCTTCTGGAACGGCGTGCCCTACCTGCCAGTCGGGCTTCGGATACCAGGCACACCCACTGCCATAGCCGGAGCGAAGGCGCAAGGCATCCTCGATGTGCTGCTCGAGCTGCCGGCTTCAGGAGCCGGGTGGGCAGAAGCGATCGCAGCATGCGAATCAGGGGGCATACGGTACCTCATCGCCATCAACTCGCTGGCCCCGCTCGCCGAGGGATTCGTCGTCGAGCCCCAGGGATACCGGATCGATGGCATCACGAAGAACCGGGTGATCGATGTTCCTCTCCCCGGCTCGAAGAGCGCCCTGGTGGTGATTGCGACGAGGCGGGATGGCGCGGTGCAGTCCTCCGAGCGCATAGCCACGGCAGAAGGACGGCTGAGATACGAGGCGAAGCCACGCAACACGCTCGAACACGTGGTCTTGATCTACCCCGAGACGTCGAGCGTGGAGCAACCCGACTATTGGGATGGACTGGACGTCCATCGCGACCAGCTGCTGCGGGCGTTGCGCCAGAACCCACCGGGAGGAGGCTTTCGTGGGCTCTTGAATCCCATGGGCACGGTGCTGCAGTTTGGTCGGAAGGACGGCCACCACGTCCCCACGAGTCCCTACTTCCGGCAAGAGTTGGCGCTCCACCTGGAGGCCAAGTATCGGAACCTCGAAACCGCTCAACGGGGTTGGTCGCTTCGAGCTTCGGACATCAACAGCTGGCGTCAGCTCGCCCGGATGGTTCCGCTCTGGTCCGGCAGCCGCGGGGTGAGCCATCTGTGGGACCCTGAGACTGACCGCCTCTACCTCGTCAACCAAAGAAGCTCGCAAGCTTGGACGGACATCCACCAGGTGATCAGCCAAACGTCGGCTCGCCGTTACCAGCGTCTGGCCGCGGCTCTTCGGCGACAGGTCGATGTGCCGATCGTGCAGGAGTGGGCAGGATGGCTGGGACCTTACGCCCTCACCGAGCGCTCGACCGACGGCCTTGCGATGAGCGTATCCGGAACGAGCCCCTTGGCCATTGCCGAAGCCGCATCTCGGGTCACGAGCACGGCTCTTCGAAGCCGGCACCGGACGTGGCTCATTGCCGGCAGCATCGCACTCGGGCCCAGTGGCGATCCCAGCACCGACCTCAGAAATGTCCTGGATGACCTCTCCGCGCTGGGTGCCCGGGGTTGGTTCATTGACGCCCGGACCACGAAAGCCACTTCGGCGCTCGCGGAGGAGGCCCAAAGGCGAGGCGCCGACACGAGCTTTGCCCAGTGGTCGCCGAAGAGCCTGTACTTCCCCGAGAACGCCCTGAATCCATCGCTGCCCCAACGGTTGGCCGGCGGCACCTGGTGGCTCCCCAGCCCGGTTGACGGCAACCGCCTCGACCTGGGATCCGGGTTCTTCGGGTACCGATATCGCGACGGACTCAACTCCTACACCGCCATCTGGGCGCTCAAGCCGGGTCGAGTAAAGCTCCTGATGCTCGAACCCCGGGCCGGCACGTTCACCACGATCGACGGAAGCGACCCGAACCCGCGGCAGGTCCGGGGCGGGGTGGAGGTCACGCTCGGCGAGTTTCCCCTGCTCATATCGGGGACGGAGGAGATCCCGGTACCCGAGCTCGCGTACCAAGAGACCCTTTCGCGGTTTGAGGAGATGGCGAAGCTGTTCGAGAAGCTGGGCGTAGACCCGGCAGAGGACCGGTTTTTGTTCAGCGACGCGCTGGCAGGCTTCGAGCGCAATCCCGGCGGCGCATTCGCCTCCATGCGACAGACTTACCACCGAATGAACCTCAAGCTCGGACGCTTTACCTGGATAGAGGCCGAAACCTGCCGCAACACCAACTTCAGCGAGGCCGTGTCCCTCGCGGGATGCAGCGCCGGAGGGGCGCTCAACCTTCGCACTACGCTGCCGACCGACGGAGCCTACTTCGCCGAGTTCAACCTCCCGGTTAAGACTGACCAACCGCAGGACGTCTGGATCGCGGGCCGCATCCCATTCGACAAGCGACCGGACTTCGAAGTCCTGGTCGACGGCAAGAGTCTCCAGATCGAGGCTGAGCCGCTGAGTTACTATGGCTTTGGGTTCGCCTGGTACCGGGTCGGCCAAGTGGAGCTCCAGACAAAGTCGCCCAAGCTGCGAGTGCAGGTTCGGGGGCAGACGAGCGACCTGGCGGTCGATGTGATCCTTCTCACGCCGGAGCGTTTTGTCCCCAGCGGCGTCACCCAACCGGACGCGATCGCCTTTACGCCGATCAAGCGCTGAGGAACGGATTCGACCGCTCCTTCATCGATTCGACGTGGAGCAACTCCGCGTCCTCATACAGCGCAGCAGGAAGGCTGGCGAGCCCATAGAAGCATTCACTTGCACCCGTGCGGACGGCCCAACCGGCATCTCCGTAGCTGTAGTGCCACCACTCGTCCCGGCAGTTACTAAACCCGACGGCAAGCATGGCTTCCACGAGAACCATCCGGTTGCGCCAAGCTTCCGGCGCGAGGCCTTGAGTGTAGGTTCTGGAAGCCTGGAACCTGTCGAAGGGCGAGTTCACGTCGACTGGCTCGCCTTGATCGTCCACGAGCCAGACGTCGAGGGCGGCGCCGGTGCAATGTCCCGGCGGAGCCTTTTGATCCGTTGGAGCGACCAGACGATTCACGGTCCGGCGCAGCGAACGGAAGTCGCGGTCAGGGTAGGCCTGCTGCGCGGATCGCCACATGAAGTCGTAGATGCGCTGCTGGCGCTCGATCGGCCGCCACGCCTCCACCAGTCCGAGGTGCAACCCCTTTGGAAGCAGCGACGCCGCCCGCTCCGCCATCTGCGCCACCGTTTGCCGGCAGTAGGGGATCACCGACGGCCTGAGCAGCCGAAGCGATGGCGCCTGCTCGCGCATATCGACGAGGGGCTCCCCATTCTCGCGTTCTGGCACCAGGTTGAGCAGCTTGATCGGCTCGGGGCGTCCCTGGCTGCGATCCCACCGGATGCGCTTCAAGGCAGGATGAACCTCAGGAAGCCCAGCAACCGGCCCAGTGCCGACACGCTCGAAGCTCTGGACGCTGCCGGTATGTCGACGACATCGCCATCCAGCAGCACGGTCTCGAGCCCCTCCGGACCGAGCTTCAGACGCTGAAAGCCCTTCTCTCCGAAGCGAAGCACCCGCGCGTCCTGGATCGCGGCAATGGGCAATAGCCCCCCCGCCGCCTCCAGCGCGTGGCCAAGAGTGAGCCCGCGCGGAGCTTCCACGAACCCTGGTCTACCCACTGCGCCGGCCACCACTACTCGGGGCCAATCCGACCGCATCGGGACGAGCAGCGTGTCTCCGGACTGCATCTTGGCGCGCCCGACGTCGTCGCGGGAGACGCGAAGAGCCATCCCGCTCGCCCGAACGAGCACGACGTGAGTGCGGTCGGCGCTCGGATGGAAACCTCCGACCGCTTCGAGAGCCTGTGCCGCCGTCAGGCCGTCGGTCCAGTCGACCGAACCCGGTGAGACCAACGCCCCCAACAGCGTCACCTGCGCCGTTCTCTTGAGCAACGGTACGAACACGTCGTCGCCTGGCTGGATCAGAACGCCGCGCATGGTGGTCGCATCCACCGTGATCACGCGCCCTTCGGCGGTGGTGATCGTCACCGATTTCAGATCGGCCGCGGCGGTGGGCTGCGCCTCCGCCAGCAGTTCCTCCAGCGACTTCTCCTCCCGGGCAGGGATCTGGAAGTAGTGGCGCACGGCTCCTCGGCAGGTGATGATTGAGGTGGTTTTGCCGATGCGGCGAACAACGACAGTGCCAGATTCCAGCAAGCCGGCCCTCCCGAGCGCGTTCGTGATCAGCTCTCCGGCGCGCTCTTCGCTCAGGCCAACCAAACGTAGAGGGGGCACACCGTGCAGCAGCAGCGTGCCCTGCTTGGACAGCCGGTATTCCCGATTGATCGCGGGGTCCTGCTCGCAGTGCAGGGTGAGCCGGTCGTAGGGGCGAAAGACGCTCTGGCCAGCGGCCGCCCCGGTCCAAAGCACCAGGAGCAGGATGAGCGCCATGCGCAAACGCATACCTATCATGATGGTCGCGCCCTGCCTAAAGGTGCAACTGAAGCGCCTCTCCCCGAGAAACATCCTCTAAACAGGAGGTGGTGCCGCCAGGCGGACTCGAACCGCCGACCCAAGCATTTTCAGTGCTTTGCTCTACCAACTGAGCTACAGCGGCACTTGGCGCAAATGGCGCGGATGACGGGACTTGAACCCGCGGCCTCCGGCGTGACAGGCCGGCGCTCTAACCACTGAGCTACACCCGCGTGCGAGTGGGAAGTATGACAGCCGACGAGGGGCATTTTCAAGCGGGGGACCACGGGTCCGCGCTCACTTCAGGCGCATCTCCCGTGCCACCCGCTCGACGTCCCGCATGGCGCGAAGCACGTTCCCGCCCAAGATCTTACGGATCTCATCCTCGCTATAGCCGCGTCGCAGGAGCTCCGCGGTGAGCCTGGGGTAGGTGGAAACGTCTTCAAGACCCAAGACCCCGCCTCCCCCGTCGAAGTCGCCGCCGATGCCGATGTGGTCGGAGCCGATCACCTTCCGCAGGTGGTCGATGTGGTCGGCCACGTCGTTCAGGGTGGCCCGGGGGCCTGGATTCTGCTTGTCCCACTCCACAAGCGCCTGCCGGACCTTCTCCTCGTCCCCGAGCTGCGCCCGCAGCTCGTCGCGCTTCTTGGTGCGAAGCGCGCCTCGTTCGCGGGCTTTGCTCGATATGAAAGATTCCAGAATGACGACCATGACGACCCCGTTGTTGGCCTTGACCAGCGGCAGGATATCGTCTGGAACGTTCCTCACGTGATCGCAAACGGCACGGGCTCCCGAGTGGGAAAAGATGACCGGCGCCTTCGTCACGCGCAGAGCGTCCCGCATGGTGTCGGGCGAGACGTGGCTGAGGTCCACCATCATCCCGAGCCGGTTCATCTCCAGCACGACTTTCTCGCCGAACTCGGTCAGACCGCCATGCTTAGGAGTGTCGGTTGCGGAGTCGGCCCACGGGGTGTTTGAGTTGTGGGTCAGGGTCATATAGCGGGCGCCCATGACATAGAACATCCTCAAGGCGGCGAGCGACTCGTCGATCGAATGGCCGCCTTCCATCCCCATCAGGGAGGCGATCTTTCCGGAGCGAAAGATACGCTCCACATCGTCGCCAGTCAGCGCAAGCTCAAATGTGTCCGGGTATCGGCGGCACAACTGGTAGACGAAGTCGATCTGCTCCATGGTCGTCTTGATCGCCTCCGGACCCTGGATCGAGACTGGGATGAAGACCGACCAAAACTGTCCCCCGACCCCGCCCTGGCGCAGCCTCGGGATGTCCGTCTGAAGTCGCGGCGCCGGTAGGCCGATATCGAGCTTGTCCAGGTCGTATGCGGCGTGGCGGCGGTGCGCGATGGGCAAATCGTTGTGGCCATCGATGAGCGGATATCGCCGGTGCAGCTCCCTCGCCCGCATCAGCAGCGTGTCCTGCACGGCCATCGGGGAGGGCGCGATCAGCGCGGCGGCTAACAGGGTCGCGATCATGGCTCTCATTGTAGGGCAAGGAGGACCGGGGACCCTCGGCCGACTATAAGGCGTCGTCTCTGAAGTGGAGGCTGATTCCTCGTCGCCCAATCTCTTCGATGAACCGTCTTCCGGACAGCGCTTCCTCGTATCGCACGGCGCCCGTGCGCACCTCCCCGCTCGCGACCGCGATCGCGATGATCGAGGTCGAGAAGCCCGTCAGTCGCTCCATGGCCGAAAAGCCGGTGGCATCGTCGTACCGATCGATGATGTCCACCTGCAGCTCCGCTTGGCGCCCCTGCCTCGATCCCCGCGCCACCGCTCGCGTGACGACCACGTCGTGGTCCTCGGGCGCCTCCAAGCGCGGACCCATCAGGCGGTACCAGACATGGAGCGGGGTGACGGAGGCGCCGTCCACCTCCACGGGCTCCTCATCCCAGAAGCCGAAATCGCGAAAGACCCGCATGATCGCGCAGTGGCCAGGGTGCCGCAGCGTCTTGTACTCGTAGCTGCGTACCCGCTCCGCAAAAGTGAAGGGGGCCGTGCTCGTTCCGCTGGAGGTCGTAAAGGCTTCGAGTTGGCCGAAACCTTCGACGTGCACTGCTTCCAACTCCTGAAGTGTATCGAGTCGAACGACCTGGTGATCCCTCACCGCGATCGCCTCATCCACGTACTCGCCGATCAAGCCCTCGATGGAAAACCGCAAGCTGTAGTTGAGGGGAGGCTTGGGATTCTGAGGTAGGCCCCCGCAGTAAAGCCTCACGCTGTCGGTGGTGTCGAGTTGCTCCATCAAGTAGAGCGCGAGACTGTTGACCAACCCCGGGGCCAACCCGGTGTCGGGAACGAAGGTTACGTTCTTGGCTTGAAAATCGTCGTCCCGCGCCAGAGTCTGGAGAGTGACGTCGGTGTCGTTGCCCATGTCGACGACGCTGCATCCGGCGCGCAGGCAGCCTTCGGCAACCGTCTGGTGGAGCTTGTAGGGCACGCAGCTCAGGGTGACGCTCATGCCCTCGGCGGCAGCCGCAACGGCCGCATGATCCGAGGCGTCGAGTTGGACGGCTCGGGCTATGGTGCGTCCGGTCAGGCGTTGGATCCTCTCAGCCGAGGCTTCAGCGCGGCACTGGTCGCTGTCGGCAAGGACCACCTCATCCGCCTCACCATAACGGGCTAGATCGTATGCCGCAGCCGTCCCCTGCATGCCGGCCCCGGCGACGAGGTAGCGATAGGCGCTCATCTATTGGACCTTACCGCGCCGCCCAAAGCGATTCGGGACCGCGCCCGTGCAGCGATCGAGCCAAGTAAACTAGCCGCTCCATGACGCCCCGATTGGCATTCGCCCTCGATGCCGCCTACCGAGCAGGCCGCAGGACGCTCGCCTACTTCTACGCGGGCGCCGAGGTGCTCGAAAAGGAAGACGAGACGCCGGTGACGGCGGCAGACAAAGAGGCCGAGGCGTACCTGCGAAGCCGGATTCGCGAACAGTATCCATCTGAGGCCATCTTGGGCGAAGAGGAGGGAGCCACTGGTTCCGGGGCCTCACGCTGGGTCATCGATCCGATCGACGGCACGAAGTCGTTCGTGGCAGGCGTCCCGCTCTACGCCACCCTTTTGAGCTTCGAAGTGGACGGCGAACCGGAAATCGGCATCTGTTACCTTCCGGCCCTCGACGAGATGATCTTCGCCGAGAAGGGCGGGGGTGCCTACTGGAACGGGCGTCCGTGCCGAGTGTCTTCGACGTCGCATTTGAAGGGCTCGATCATCTGCTGCGGAGGACATCGGTCCATGGCGCGCTACGGTCGGATGAATGGGTTCTTGAAACTCGCTGAGAGCGCGATGGCGACCCGCACCTGGTCAGATGCCTATGGCCACGCTCTGGTGGCGACGGGGCGGGCGGATCTCATGATCGACCCAATCGTTCACCACTGGGACCTCAGTGCGGTGAGTCTCATCGTCCGCGAAGCGGGTGGCACCTTTACCCAGTTCGACGGAAACCCCTCGATCGGCGCTGAGGCGGTTTCGAGCAATGGTTTGCTCCACACCGCGGCGTTGGAGGCGTTTCGGACGTGAGGGTTCTCGCAGTGGACTTCGGTTCGAAGCGCATCGGAGTAGCGGTCGGCGATACGGAGCTCAAGCTGGCGACGCCGCGCCCAAACATCTCCGCTTCAGGAACCTTGGCGACGGATGCGAGCGCCATCGTGGTCGAAGCGCGCGCTTCGGGGGCGGCAGCCGTAGTCGTGGGCATCCCAGGCGGCTACGAGGACGGAAGAATGGAGCGCATCTGCCGGCAGTTGGCAGACAGGATCAGCGACCACGGCATTCCGGTCTATCTTATCGACGAGAGTCTCACGAGCGTAGCCGCCGAGGCGTCCATGGCGCATTTGAAGGCGAGCAGACGACGCAAGCTGAAAGACTCCGAAGCGGCATGCCTGATATTGGAGCGGTTCTTTCATGAAGCGGGCCCTTAAGCGACTCTTCGGCCTACTTCTCGTACTGGGCGTTCTTGCTCTCGCCGCTTGGCTTTGGATCCAACGCGAAATCGCGCCCACCGCAAAGACGCCCGAGTTCTACTACCGGGTGGAAGGGTCTCCGAACCTGCCGCAAGTGCTGAATGAGCTTCGAGCGCGGGGGGTCGTGCGCAACCCCGATGCTCTCCGGCTGTACGCGACGATCGTTCGCAGGCAGCCACGGATCAGAGAGGGCACCTACCGCCTGGCTGGCGGGCTCGAGGCAGACGAGATCTTGAAGAGGCTGGGAGAGCCGATTCGGCAGATGGTGAGAATCCCAGAAACCAACTTGCTGGTGCGAACTGCCCGACTTCTGGAGCAGAAGGAGGTACTGAAAGCGGAGGAGTACTTGACGCTCGCAAGGAGCCCCGAAGGCTTCCGCGAGCGGTTCCCAGAGATTCCGCTTCCGAAGGAGTCGCTGGACGGGTACCTGTTTCCGGACACGTACGACCTACCGCCGCTGCTGGGGGCCGAGAAGACGATCGTCAAGCAGCTTCAGGCCTTCAGGGACAAGGTGATGCCGGTCGTCAAGGACCCGGAGAATCTGCATCGTGCCATTATCGTTGCGTCGATGGTGGAGCTGGAAGCGGCTAGAGACGAGGAGAGGCCGGTGATCGCGGGCGTGATCGAGAATCGCCTGAGGTTGGGCATGCCCTTGCAGATCGATGCCACCGTGCTGTACGCGCTGGGGGAGTGGAAGAACCTGACGCGGGCCGAGCTGCGGAGCACCCAGAGCCCCTACAACACGTACCTGAACAAGGGCCTGCCGCCGGGGCCCATCTGCTCGCCCAGCCTGGCCAGCATCCAGGGCGCGCTCCAGCCGGCGAAGCACGACTATCTGTTCTACGTGGCCATTCCAGGCACAGGGGGCAGGCACGCGTTCGCAGCCACATATGAGGAGCACCTGGCGAACATCGCGA
This sequence comes from Fimbriimonadaceae bacterium, assembly GCA_035540435.1. Classification (GTDB taxonomy): domain Bacteria; phylum Armatimonadota; class Fimbriimonadia; order Fimbriimonadales; family Fimbriimonadaceae; genus DATLGQ01. Next base: position 1,898 of record DATLGQ010000250.1, on the reverse strand, counting down.
AGCGACGCCGGCTGCAGAGCCAGGGGGTGCAGTAAATGCCATTCCGGATCGGCAGCTTCGAACGGGATCGCCTCATGGCGCCCATTCGACCGTTCTGCCCGGCCGAAGCCGTTCAGACCCTTGCCGACGTGAACTTGGAGGGCCTCTGGAACCGCGGCAAGCGGCTGCTGCTCCTGGATGTCGACAACACGCTGGTCAAGTACCTCGGCGAGGACTTCGAGCAGCCCGTGATGGACTGGATCGCACGGGCCAAGCAGATGGGTTTCGACATCTGCATCATCTCCAACACCAACCGAGTCGAGAGGCTGCAGCGGATTCGCGAGTTGCTTGGGGTCGAGACCGTGCGGGGAAAGTTCAAACCGAGCCGCGCCATGTTTCGCCTCGCCTTGATCAAGTTCCAACGCAAGCCGCAAGAAGCCATCATGATCGGCGACCAGCTCTTCACCGATGTGCTGGGGGCGAATCGGGCGGGCATCGAGGCTATCTGGGTGGAGAAGATGGAAGGGCCGGAGTTCGGGCCGACCGCGCTGATCAGCCGAACCGGCGAGCGCTTCCTCCGCAGCTTGCTCTATCGCGTGCTCATCACCTCGCCCATCGAGAAGCCGGACCGGCCCGAGATCGAGCAGCAAAAGCCGCTGTTCGAGCGCACGATCGTCAGGCAGTTCCTCAAGTTCTGCGTCGTGGGGGGCTCATCCTTCATCATCGACTTCACGATCACCTACCTGCTGGTCAGGGTGGTCTCTTACGACGGCGTGCTGGTGAGCGAGCGGCTCGGCAACTGGCTGATCGCCAACTTCCCCACCGTTTTCCTCTTCGCCTCTCGTCCGTCCGATGCGGCCGTGCCGATCTTTACCGCGGTCGCGGCAGCCGTCGCGATCTTCAACAGCTTTATCTGGAACCGGCGCTGGACCTTCCAGATCCGGGGCAAGGAGGAGCGCTTGGCCCAACTGCGACGCTTCTACCTGGTATCGGTCATCGGCATGCTGCTCAACGTGCTCATTACAACGGCTCTGAACACGATCATCCCAGGGCACCCCAATAGAAGCTTGGCAGTCGCCAAAGTGGTGGCGGCGGCCGTGGTGGCGGTCTGGAACTTCACCGGACAGCGGCTTTACGCGTTCAAGCCGCGTCTGAGGGCGAATCCCTAAGTGGGCGAAGCATTCCCGTGGCAGGAAGCGCCGAATGCCGACTTCTGCGTCATCGGGGATCCGGTGGAGCACTCCCGCTCGCCCGAGATGCACATGGCCGCCTTCGAAGTCCTCGGGCTTCCCTACCGCTACGTTCGCGTGCACGTCCCCAAGGGAGAGGCGTCGCAAGCGCTGGAGCACCTTCGTGACAGGGGCTACGTCGGGGTCAACGCCACCGTGCCCCATAAAGAGGCCGCGTTCGAGTGGGCCGAGGAGCCGGACGCCCGTTCGAGCCGCATCCGAGCCGCAAACACCCTGCGCCTGGGCACCCGCGAAGCGACCAATACCGATGGTCCCGGCTTTCTCTACACGTTGAACGGCCTGGGGCTGCCACGGGGCGCCCGCGTGCTGATACTCGGAGCAGGCGGCTCTGCCCGCTCGGTGGCGGCGGCCCTTTCGGACGCCGGCTTCAACCTCGCCATCTGGAACCGCTCACCCGAGCGAGTTTTTCGACTCCTGGCAGAAACCGGTGTCCCGGCGGCCGTCGAGGATTCGCCCACCCTCCTGGGCGTGCGACTGGTGGTGAATACCACTTCCGTCGGGCTTCACGGCGATCGGTTGCCGCTGGATTGGTCGCGGTGCGATCCTGAGCTGGTCGCCTATGATCTCGTGTACGGGAACACGCCGTTTCTGGATCAGGCTCGCGCGCTCGGGCTGAGAACCCGTGACGGGACCGAACTGCTAGTGGCGCAAGGCGCCCTGTCGCTGGAG
>DATLGQ010000249.1:0-12575 GCA_035540435.1 Fimbriimonadaceae bacterium | reverse complement strand
GGCAAATCCGGGCAGCGCCGAACTCAGCGAACGAATCTCCCCACCGTCCCCCAGCACCAGCGCCAGCGAGCGGTAGGCACTCAGGCCGGCGAGGGTCGCCACGAACGGCGCGATCCGGCCGAACGTGACCAGCAGGCCATTGATCAGCCCAGCCGCGCAGCCGAGAGAGAGGGCGATCGCCACAGCCGCCCAAATCGCGCCAGCATCAGGAGTCCCGCCCGAGATCAGCTTGTTGGTCGCCAGCATCGCAACCGCTCCCAAAAACGCCACCATCGAGCCCACCGACAGGTCGATCCCCCCGGCGATGATCACGATGGTCATGCCGATCGCAATGATGCCGATGTGCGCGTTCTGGCTCAGGAGATTGCGTAGGTTCTCGGGCCGGAGGAAGTAGTCGGGCTGCCACACGGCACTGGCTCCAAAGACGAGCACGAAAGCGAAGAGTACGCCGTAATCCTGGATCAGGGCGAGGCAGCCCCTCTGCACGCCCTGCGCTCGGGCAGCTGTCGGGCTAGCTTTCATGTACTCCCGCCGCCAGTAGCATGATCTTCTCCTCCGTGAGATCATCACCCGAAAGCTCACCCACCACCCGGCCCTCGCGCATGACCAGCACTCGGTGGCATAGGCCAATCAACTCCGGCATGTCGCTCGAGATGACCAGGCAGGCCATGCCTTGAGCAGCGAGGCCGGAGATGAGGTTGTACATCTCCCGCTTGGAGCCGACGTCGATTCCTCGCGTAGGCTCATCGAGGATCAGCACGTCCGGCCCGACTTCCAACCACTTGGCCACCGACACCTTTTGCTGATTGCCCCCACTCAAGTACAGCACGGGCGCGTCGAGATCCCCCACCCGAACGTCGAGCTTGCGCACCCACTCCTGAACGGCCGCTCGCTCTCGCCTTTGGTCCAGGAACGGGCTTCCGTAGGCGCCAAGGTTGGCGAGCGTCGTGTTCGCGACGGTGTTCATGTCCAGCACCAAGCCCGCCGCTTTGCGATCCTCGCTGACGTAGGCGATGCCGTGTCGTATCCCATCCTGTGGCGTCGACTGCCGTAACTGGACCCCATCCTTGAAGATCGCCCCGTGCGAGCGTCGGCGAATTGCCGCGACGGCCTCGGCGGTTTCCGTCCGGCCTGAACCGATCAAACCTGCCAAGCCCAGCACCTCACCGCGGCGGAGCTCGAAGGAAACCTCCTGCGAGAAACCCGGTACGGTCAGCTTCTCAACCCTCAGCACGGGCTCGCCCCCAGGCACTTCCGGCTTGGCCGGAAACAGCTCCCCCAGTTCTCTCCCAACCATCATCTTGGCCAGGCCGGACTGCGTGGCATCCCTCGCCGCAACGGTGTCGATCAACTTGCCGTCCCGGAGCACGGTGATCCGATCACAGATCAGCAGGAGCTCCGAGAGGATGTGCGAGATGTAGATGACCGTCACGCCCCGATCCTTGAGCTGACCGATCAGCTTGAAGAGCGCGCTGGTTTCGTGTTCGGTCAGCACCGCCGTCGGCTCGTCCATGATCAGGATCCGCGCGTCATAGGAGATCGCCTTCGCGATTTCCACGAGCTGCTTTCCGGCGATGCTGAGTTGGCTCACTGGAGTCGAAGGATCGAAAGGCGCCCCAACTTGCTCCAGATACCGCCGCGACTCGTCGGCCATCCAGCGCCTGTCCAGGAAGATCCCTTTGCGCCGCTCGCGCCCCAGGAAGATGTTCTCGGCGACCGTCAGCTCATCGACCAGGTTCAGCTCCTGGTGGATCATCACGATCCCTTGCCCGATGGCGTCCCTCACGGAGGTGAGCCGAAGCTGCCGCCCATCCAGCTCCAGCATGCCCGAGGACGGCGGATGAACCCCGCTCAGGACCTTCATGAGCGTGCTCTTGCCAGCGCCATTTTCGCCGACGATCCCATGCACCTCGCCCTTCTCGAAGGTGATGGTCACTCCGTCGAGGGCCAAGACCGCCGGAAACTGCTTGGAGATCTGCTTCGCTTCGAGCGTGGGCATGACGGTTGGCATATCCTAGCCCACCGGCGTACGTCCATGCAAAGTGGACGCGTCAACCTTCGATGCGTCCGCGCTATCCTGAACACATGATCGCCACACTCGCGCTCGCCGCCCTCAGCCTCTCGCCAGCCCAGTTCGGCAGCGCCGCGCGGCCGCCGGAAGCAGAGACGCGCGTCCTGGTCTACACGCGCACGACCGGCTTTCGCCACAGTTCGATCAAGGCGGGCGTCGAGGCGATGAGAAAGCTCGCGCACGACAAGAAGTTCGCGATCGAGCACACGGAAGATCCTGCGCAGTTCAGTCCCGATAACCTCAAGCGATTCGATGTGGTCGTGTTCCTCAACACGACCGGCGATGTTCTGGATGACAGCGGGCAGGAAGCTCTGCAGAAGTTCCTCCGCGGGGGCAAGGGCTTTGTCGGCATCCACTCCGCTACCGACACCGAATACGACTGGCCCTGGTACGGCCAGATGATCGGCGCCTACTTCGCCTCGCATCCGGCGATCCAGGCGGCTGATGTGCATGTGCTGGATCGGTCGCATCCGAGCACGAAGATGCTTCCCGAGAGATGGCGCCGGACGGACGAGTGGTACGACTTTCGCGCTCGCCCTTCCGACAAGGTCCGGATCCTCGCCGTGGTCGACGAAAGCACGTACCAGGGAGGAAAGATGGGCAAGGATCACCCGGTGATGTGGTGCCAGGAGTTTGAGGGGGGCCGTGTCTGGTACACGGCGATGGGCCACACCGACGAGACCTACTCTGAGCCACTTTTCCTCGAATCGCTCCATCAGGGGATTCTGTGGGCTGCCCGCCGATGAGGACCTAGCTCCGGCAGCCCCCGAACCTGTGCGCGGTGCCAGCCTGTCTAAGCGCAGGGGTGGCTAGCAGATGCTTGCAGGAGGCAACCTGATGAACAGAACCTTGCGCTTCGTGTCCGTGGGTATCGCAGCCTGGGCACTCGTCCTCGGGTGCGGCGATCGGGATGCCGCAACCCGACAGGAAGCACGAACCAGCACCGAAGGCCGTCGCATCGAGACGGGAACATCGACCGGCCCCGCGAGCGCGCGCTCCATCCTCGAGGATCCATTGGCATTTATGGGGCAGGAAGTGACGCTTACTGCGGAGGTGGAGGACGTCCACTCTCCCCAGCTGTTCACGATCCAAGTGGCGGACTCTCGGCTCGGCGACCAGATCTTGGTCGTTTCCACTGCCGATCTCTCGCTTCGGGATGACCAGCGCGTACGCATCGTGGGCCGGGTGGAGGAATTCCGCTCGGGCTCGTTCGATCGGTCCGTGCTCGATCGGCTGCGCGACAGCGATCGCGCCCAACTTGAAGCCGGTCCAGTCATAGTGGCGACCAGCGTGAGGCCAGATTAAAAAGGTCTCCTGCCATAACTACGGCTCAGGGTGGATCACCCTGAGCCGGGGGTTGTCGCCTCAATTGTGCCGTGCGACCAGCTACGACAAGCTCTCTACGATCGCAGTAGCCGGCGAAGTCTCATGTGGGACCGGCTTGTTGAGGACTCCCTGCTGCTCGCGCCGGCGGCGACGCTGGAGAAGTGCCTCGCGGGCTGCCTCGAGGTGGAAGAGCGCCTGGGCGTTCTCTTCGCATGCCAACGATCGGCCCTGATGATCGAGTAGCTTCTCTTGAAGAACCTCGATCACATCTTCGATGCGGCAGCCATTGATGCCCGCCTCGGGCACTGCTCCGCGCTGGAAGACGATGTGGATGAACGGCTTGCAGACGAATCCTTCGCTGCCGTCCATACTTCGCCACTTCTCCATGTTTTCGCTCAAATGCAGACCTCCTAGTGCTTGATCGACGCGCCCGCTTCCCGCTGGCAGGTGATCGCGAGCCAGCGAATATCTTCGGAAAGCTGACGCAGATACATCTTGCAGCGCTCGGCCGAGAGATGCATCCACTCGTCGGCAACCCGTTCCGAGGCTGACTCGATTCCGATTCGACCCAAGTACTTCATGATCGAATCGCGGATCTTGTAGAGTCGCTGGGCCTTCAGGTCCGGTTCAAGATCCGAGGACCAGACCGAGCGCGCGTGCTGCTCGAAGAACTCGAGTGGGTTCGAGGAGATCGTGTTTTGCTTCGCGGCAGCGGATTTCGCGCCGTTCCGAAGCGCCGATTGTTGAGCCAATGATGTTAACCCTCCAGGTTTTGGACCGTGAAGGCGCGGCGGCCGATTCCGCCCCGCTACTTCTCTACGATGCGCCTACGAGGTTAGCTGCCGGGTTAGAGCCGTGAGTACTCTTCGCGCTATGGCGATTCACCCCAGTTGATGGTTCCCCCGCTCCAGACTCTGCCTGGATTCGGCCGTACGTTCATTATAGACGAATTCCGCGCCTTCTCCGTTGCATGGCGAACCTAGTCTCGCTCGAGTTCCGAAGCACTGTGAAGCCCGTCGCGGGGTCGCTCTTGCTCCACGACCGGGTTGCAGACGACCATCACATCGTCCGTGGCAGCGGTGGCGGTCAGCGCGATGTCTAGCCGGATGATGGTGCCGTCTCTACAGACCGCCTCGATCGGCGGGTGGTAGCCAAGTTCGCGCTTGCGAACGCTGTTGAGGAAGCCACGACGGTAGGACACGTGAATCTCCTGCAACTCCTGTGGCACTAGGAATTCCATAAGTCGGCCAACCATGTCCCGGGCCGAGTAGCCCAGAAGTTGCAGCGCCCGATCGTTCACTCGCAGAATGCGGCCGGTGTGCCCATTGATCACCATGATGGCCTCGGGAGCGATATCCATCAGGGCGTTCAGCCGTGCCTCGCTCGCCCAGAGCTCTCCTTCGAGTCGCGAACGCGCAGCACGCTCAAACTCGAGGAGGAGCGCATACTCGTCGACCGTCTGGGGCTCGGCGAACTCGAGCTTGTCGGCCAAGCTGCGCCACATCTCGTCGAATTCTTGCTGACCAAGTGCCATCTGATCCGCAGCATTTCGACGGCCGCCGTGGCTGGACATATGGGATAGAGCGATTCGCTCGTCGTCCGTCAGTCCAAACAGCGGCTTCTCTGGCATGAAACAGGCACCCGTTGGTTCAAGACGAACGGATGCCCCACCTGGGTTCGGGCCGCGCGTCGGCCGCGGAAGACCTAGCGTAGCCCATTGGAGACAGCGAGGCAGCGCCCGAAATCCTTCGCTGCTCCCCTTGCGGCTCCTTACGGGTTAAACTGTGAGATGTAGGGCGCATGGAAAGACGAAGAAAGACGGAGCTTTCGGAACGGGAAAAGCAGCTGATTCAACTCGCTGCCGAGGGGCACACCGACGCTTCAATCGCCAATCATCTGGGAATCAGCGAAGCCACCGTCAGTACCTATTGGGGGCGCGTTCGCATCAAGATCGGCCCCTATAGCCGCCCGGAACTGATCGCAACCGTGATCCGCGACGAGTTGGACCAGGTCGTGAGCGAGCTGCGCGAACAGAACGAGCAGCTCATCGCAGAGCTACAGAAATCGACCGGTCGTGAATGGGGCGACCCCGAGGCGAACTACTACCGCAAGCTCGTGCTGCAGGCACCCGATGCGATATTGATCGTCAACGAGGACGGCATTATGGAGACGGTCAATGACGAGGCGGCCGCCCTTTTTGGTTATGAGCGCGAGGAACTCGAGGGTCAGATCTTGCACACGTTGGTTCCGGAGCGCTACAAGAAGATCCACATGCAGCACCGCGAGGAGTACATGCTCAACCCTCAGAAGCGCAAGATGGCCGAGCACTCCGCCTCCCTGGGGCTGCACAAATCTGGCGACGAGTTTCCCATCGCAGCCTCCCTTTCTCCGGTCGAGACCGCGTCCGGCGTCCGGGTAATGTGCATCGTGCGCCGGGTCAGCCGAGCCTATACCGGCTGAGCCGTGTCCTTCTTTCCGTGTCATCCCAAAGCACGGCTTGCCAACCCCCCTTCCGCGCGCAAACCTTTAACTCGAAGGGGCCGGAAAAGGTGGAGTCTGCACCCGGTCCCTCAGCACAGCTCTTTGCTGCTGCTGTCGACTGCGGAGGCTCGGAAGCCGCTGAACTGGCCGGGTTCATAACGGATAGGAGCGTGGCCGTTCCGGCTCTGGGAGTGGCGCCGGGCCTCCCTCTCGTACACCTGGCGAGACACGATCGGGATGTCATCCTTTTCGACTCCACAAAAACCGCTTCTGGCAGTCTGAGCCTTGGGCTCACATCCTAATTGCATGAGCACAGTTCGTGTCGTCTTGGCCACCGATGGCTCCATCGAGTCGGATATCGGCGGAATGGTGTTGCAGCGGTTGCCTCTCCGGCATGATGCTGCCTATTGGGCCGCAATGGTTACCGACCTTCACGCGCCGGTCCTTGCGGGACTGGGGGCCTCCACGCAGTCGGTGGCGGGACGATCTGCATCCGACAACTGGAGGGTCGAGAAACAAATCGCCCGGCAGACCGTCGAACGAGTCGCTCAAAGACTGTCTCCGGCTGCTCAGCCGGTGGTGCTGCAGGGCGAAGTCGCCGAGCAGCTCCTGAAGCTGGTCAAAAGCGAAGAAGCCGATTTGGTCGTATCCGGGAGCGGCGCTCATAGCCGGTTCGCTTCACTGTTCCTTGGAAGTGTTTCCCGAAAGCTGGTTCTCTACTCCGAGGCCTCGGTCCTGATCGGGCGCAAGTACTCCAAGGAGCAGGGCCAGGGGAGTTACTGCCGGCTGCAGGCCAAAGACAAGCTGGACTTGCTGGTAGCGGTCGATGGCAGCGACGGTTCCGAGTTGGCAATCGAGAGCCTCTCGAAACTTAGCCGACCTGCGTTCGGACGGATCTTCGTTCTGGCGGTCGAGCCGCTTACCTATGCGGCGCCAGGACTCGACCCGTCCTTGCTGCTCCCAAGTTTTCAGTGCGATCTGGAAAGGGTGTATGCGATCGCGGATGCCGCCGCGAAGCGCATCCAGAGGTGTGGCGAACACGTGGAAGCCATCACCGCGTTTGGCCGCCCCTCCACCGAGATCGCGACGATCGCCCAGAAGAACGACGTCGACCTGATCGTCATGGGCGCAAATCGGCACGGCGCCCTCGAGCGGTTCCTGCTGGGAAGCTGTGCGTCCGAGACGGTAACGGGCGCTCCCTGCTCGGTGCTGGTTCTGCGAAACGTGCTCCCCTTGGAGGACCAAAGCTCTTGAAGACTCTTCTCGGCGTCGACTTGCCCGGCATGTTCCGGCCGGCGCTGAACCTCTGCCTCGACCTCGAGTTCCAGAACCAACAGATTCTGTGCGTTCACGTGATGGAGAACCCGCCCGTCACGGTGCCCAGGCGGACCGACATCCTGTTCGACGCCGGAGCCTGGAGACGCCAATTGGAGCATCTCGCTCGCAACGCGGTGCGTGAAGCTCAGAATGCCGCATGTGACAGAAACGTCGCGAGCCGCGGCATGGTCGTGGAAGGCTCACCGCCGGATCAGCTTGTCCAGATCGCGGATCGGGAGCACATCGACTTGATCGCCGTGGGATCGATCAGGAGCGGAACTGGGAGCCGCTTCACGTTTGGCAGCGTCGCCCGGGCCTTGGCCATCGGCGCTCATCAGTCGCTCCTCGTAACCAAGCTGGGCGAGCCGCCAGTGGCGCCGGTGAGGGCAGTGTTCGCGACGGACCACTCCGACTATGCGACAAGGTGCTTCGACAAGCTCCTCCAGTGGGCGCCGAAGGGCATCGCCTCGATCGACGTGGTGACGGCGTATGAGGTGAACGACGAGACGGCAATCCTCCTGCACGAGAACCTGGCGAAGTTAGGCAGCAGCGTCGACGAGGAGGTTCGGGAGAGCCTCCATGAGAAGGGGGAGCGGCTCTCGCGGGCCTTGATTCGCGGGGGATACGCGTCTCGACCTCACGTGATGAAGGGCCACCCACGTCAAGTGCTGTCGAAGGCGATGGAGGAGGCCAAGGCCGACCTCATGATCGTCGGGGCGCAGGGCCATGGCTTCCTGGAGAGGCTGTTTGTAGGCAGCGTTTCACTTCATCAAATCACAGCCGAGCCCTATCCCGTCTTGCTCTTACGAGCTTGACCGCACCCGAAGCCATTACCCTGGATCGTAGACCGGCATGGCGCTGGCTCCTGCCACTATGCGTGGCGGCTGCGGCCTACGGCCTTGGATGGCAGCTTCAGCCTGAACAGCGTCTGGTGGGGGCAATCTTCGCTCTCACGGTCGCCGCATGGATCACCGAGGCGCTGCCGCTAGCCGTGACCGCCCTCCTCAGCACGAGCTTGCTCGTCCTCAGCGGCGTCGCGGAGGAGAAGAAGGCGTTCTCTGCCTACGGCGACCCGATCATATTGCTCTTCGTCGGCAGCTTCCTCTTGGCCAAGTCCATGGAAATCAGCGGCTTGGCGTCTCGGATGGCGTGGTGGGCGCTGAGCCAGAGGTGGGCCTCGGTGTCGGCCAGCCGGCTCGTGCTCGTGACGGGTGTCGTGAGCTGTGTGATCTCCCTCTTCGTGTCGAACACGGCGGTGGCAGCGATGTTGCTACCGGTCGTGGCCGGCATTTTGGCCTCGATGGGAGCTCAGGGGACGTCCTTTGCGACTGCCATGATGCTGATGCTCACCTGGGGCTCCAGCGTTGCCGTCGGCGTTCCGGTCGGCACGCCTCCGAACTTGATCGGCATGGAGCTCATTTTCCGCTCGACGGGTCGGCAGATCTCCTTCTTGGAATGGATGGCGTTCGGCCTGCCCATCACCGCCGCCATGGTCGTCGCGGCGTGGCTCGTCCTCCGGATGTTCGATCTTCGGAAGGCGCCTCCGATCCAGGAGGCCCGTAGCCATGCCGAGTCCGAGTACCGGGCTTTGCCGACCATGAGCTCCAGCGAGCGCAACACCGTCCTCGCATTCCTCATCACCCTGACACTCTGGGTATTGCCCGACACCCTCGCACTGGCGTGGAGCGCCGCCGGCATGGATGCGCCGCCTGCCGTAGGATGGCTGCAAAAGCACGTCACGCCGACTATCGCCGCGCTTCTGGGCGCATCGCTGCTCTTTCTCTTGCCGGCCCGAGACAAACCCTCCGGCCGCACGTTGTCCTGGCGCGAGGGGGTCACCATCGACTGGGGCATCGTGCTCCTGTTCGGAGGGGGCATCGCGTTGGGTCAAGCCATGTTCGACTCCGGCTTGGCGAAGGTACTCGGTGAGGCGGCGGCGCAGGCCACCGGCGCCGATTCGCTGTGGGCGATCACGGCCTTGTGTATCGCATCCTCGATCCTGCTGAGCGAGCTTGCGAGCAATACCGCAGCCGCCACGACGATCGTGCCGGTGGCGGTGGGGCTGGCCCAGGGAGCCGGAGTGTCACCGATCGCGCCCGCTCTCGGCGCAGCCCTTGGCGCCAGCTTCGGGTTCATGCTGCCCGTCAGCACCCCGCCGAATGCGATCGTCTACAGCTCCGGCCAGGTCACCTCGGGTCAGATGGCCAAGCGGGGATTCCTCATCGACCTGATTGCGTTTCTCGTGGTTTTGCTCGGCCTCAGGCTCATCCTGCCTCCGCTCGGACTGGCCTAAAGCGCGCGGTCCTTTTCGATGACATCGAAGACACGGCTTGCGCGCCTGCCCGGAGCAATCCAAAACTGAGGCATGAACGCCGTTCAGATGCACGCTCCTGCCGGAACCAAGATCCTGGTCCCGGGGAACCTCGTTGTGACGGAGGCGGAGCCGGGGCTGCTGGAGCAGATCACGGCGGTCTTGCCAACGGTTACGCTTCAGGAGCTCCTGGGCCCGCTCGATCTCGCCCTCGTCCAGAACCGCGAACAGGTGGTGGCTCTGGCCATTACGGGCAGGTCTCCTCTGGGCGCACCGCAGATGGATGCCTTGCCGGCCCTCAAGTACGTCACCACCGGCTCGACCAGCTACGACAACATCGACGTAGCGGAGGCCAGGGCTCGAGGCATCCTCGTCTCGAACGTGCCCGACTACGGCCCCGCCGTCGCCGAGTTCAACATCCTCCTCATGCTTGCCCTCAGCCGACGCCTCCATCGCGGCTACCTGAAGACGCTCCAGGACGAGTTCTCGCGCTTCGGTCTGCTCGGGTCGAACATCTCGGGCAAGACACTGGGCCTGATCGGGGCCGGCCACATCGGGCGCCAGGTGCTGGAGTACGCCAAGCCGTATGGCATGCGGCTGCTGGCCCACGATCCCTACCCGATCCAAGAGGAGGCGGAACGCATCGGCTTCGAGTACGTGCCTATGCACGAGCTCTTGCCGCAGGCCGACATCTTGGCCATTTGCTGCCCGCTCAACGAGCACACCCGGCACATGATCGGCCGCGAGCACTTCGCGATGATGAAGCGAGGGGTCCTGCTGGTCAACACCTCCCGGGGCGAGGTGCTCGATACCAAGGCGCTCCTATGGGCCCTCAAGAAGGGCATCGTCGAAGGCGCCGCGCTCGATGTGATGGAGTCGGAAGGACTCATGACGCGCGAGAAACTCCAAACCACCCTCAGCGCGCCCACCTCGCCGGAGACCAGCCACTCCCTCGCCGCCGGGCTCACCCTCATGAAGCACCCGAGGGTCATCGTCACGCCGCACATCGCCTACTTCACCAGGGAGTCGCTCGAGGAGATCGCCCGGGTGACCGCAGCCAACCTCGAGGGCTTCTTCCACGGTCGCCCTCAGAACTTGGTGCCCGAGATGCGCATGCCGTAGACTCGCGACGGAATGCGCCGGAGCTGTCTGCTGTGGATGGTTGTGGCGGTCTGCGTGGCCGTCACGCCCTTCGCTTGGCGAAAGTTTCGCGACATGCGCCTTGAGGCGGAGTTCCAGGAGCAGATCCGATTGGCGCGAGCCGAAGGCATTCCGACGACTGCTGCAGAGTTCGCGGCGACCATCAAGCCGGCGTCGCGCGAAGAGAACGCAGCGCCGTTTTACCGGCTCCTCAAAGAGCGGCGGCCGAAGGGTCTGCTGGGGCACTCGGACTTCCTGGATTTGCTGTTCCGGCCGAATCCACAGATCATCCAGAGGGCCAAAGGGATCGTGGCAGCAAATCAGGAGACCATCAAGCTTTTGGAAGAAGCGAGCTCCCGCCCGCGGTGCTGGTTCGACCGGGACTGGAGCGAGGGGTTCGCCCTACTGTTCCCAGAGTTCGCGCACATGAAGGAGGCCTCCCGCCTCTTGTGGACGCGAGGCTCCATCGCAGCCGCCGAGGGCCGGGTCGCCGACGCCATTCAAGATGCCTGGCGCATGCATCGAGTGGCGAGACATGCCGGGGAGGAGCCCGTCATGATCGGTCGCCTGGTGATGATCGCGATACACGTGATGGCGCTGGAGGCGCTGGCTCGCTGGGGATTCCAGAGCGGAAATCCACGCTACGCGGAAGAGTTGGAACGGATGGCCAAGTCTCTCCCGCCGGTCGATCGAAAGGCCGAACAAAGCGCAGAGCTGTTCGCGTACCTCATCGCATTCGAGATGGAGCGGTCTTCGAAGGGGCCACGGCTCCTCGGGGTGGACGAGCCCGACTTCCTGGAGAAACTGAAGGCGCTCCGGCTCAACCCGGCCCTCGGTAAAGTGCAGTACGTGCGGGCCTTTCGTCGGCTGTGGGCCGCCCTGGACTTGCCCGAAGGTCAAAGGAGCCCGGAGTTCAAGTCGGCACTAAACCAGATAGCGGCCGCCCTGGAGCACTTCCCGATGGTAAGCCAATTGACGGCCCACCTAGTGCCCGAGGAACTTGAGATGCAGAGTCGCGCGGGCGAAGTGGCCCGGGTGGTCTACCTCGCCGCGGCACGCGCCCTCCGCGATCCGGCGTCCCGGCGAAAGCCCGATCTATCAGGCCTTGTCAGCCCCTACGACAAGTCCCCCGTCCGATACTCCTACGACGGCACTCGGATGACGATCGAGGTCAGGACCGGCCCAAGTTCCTCGAAAGTGGTCTCGATCCCACCCCTGAGCGCGACCCCGTAGCCCTGAGGCCGTCCGTTTGCTAGTGCGTCGGCATCTTTCGTCGCTCGAGGCATGAAGTGATACAATGTGTCGCCTGCCTCCTTGACGCCCGAGCGAGAGGCCGACGAAAGGGGTTCGGGAAGGAAAGAAGAACCATGAAAAGCATTTTCACGACCGCGGTGCTTGCCACCGTCATCCTTTGCGGCTGCTCCGGCGGGCGCTCCCTCACCGGCAAATGGAACGTCACGCCCAGCGGCGACCTGCCGAAGGGAACGACCATGACGGCCGAATTCTCCGGCGCCGATGCTCTGGCCATGACGATGGATATGCCCCAGGACCTGCCGGACGGCAAGCAGATCAAGCTGCATGCAGATATCAAGGGCACCTACAAGTTGGAGGGAGACAGGCTCACGGTCAAGGCCGACGACGTCAAGTTCACCGGCAGCGGATTCCCCGACGAGCTGAAGGGCCAGCTCGAACCCATGCTCAAGGGAATGGGCGATCAGGTCAAGGACCAGATCAACAAGGAAGGCTCCACCGTGCTCGCGTGGAAGGACGACGACACCTTCACCCTCACGGGCAAGAAGGGCAACCCCGAGACCTTCACCCGGGTCAAGTAGTTCGGCCACTGCAATCCTCTCCCCGTGAAGGACCCATGCCACGGGGAGAGGTCTGGGGCGACAGAAGCCCCACGTTCTTCAGCACCAGCCTGGACGC
>DATLGQ010000248.1:0-2283 GCA_035540435.1 Fimbriimonadaceae bacterium | reverse complement strand
GCCCTACAAGGGCACGATGATCGGCTCGGGGAAGGTCGAGGAGCTGGCGGCGCTCGTCAAAGAGACCGGCGCCGATGTCGCGCTCTTCGATGCGGAGTTGAGCGGAATGCAGATGCGCAACCTCCAGGACGCGCTCGGGGTTCGGGTAGTCGACCGCACGCAGCTCATCCTGGACATCTTTGCCCGGCGCGCCAAGACGAAGGAAGGGATGCTGCAGGTGGAGCTCGCCCAGCTCACCAGCATGCTGCCCAAGCTCATGTCCGTGTACACGAAGTTCGAGCGGCAGAAGGGCGGCATCGGGATGCGCGGCCCCGGCGAAACGAAGCTGGAAACAGATCGCCGAATGGTCAACGATCGAATCTCGCGCCTGCGGTCGGAGCTGGAGGACGTGACGCGCCACCGCTCGCAGCAACGGGCTTCCAGGCGCAAGCACCCGTTCCCGTTCGCCACGATCGTGGGTTACACGAGCGCCGGGAAGTCCACGCTGATGAATCGGCTGGCACAGACCGACCTCTTGGCCGACGCCATGCCTTTTGCGACGCTCGATCCCACGACCCGCAAGATCGATTTGCCCGATGGCTACTCGCTGTTTCTGACCGATTCGGTGGGCTTCATTCGGAACCTGCCAACCCATTTGGTGGCGGCGTTCAAGTCCACCCTGGAGGAGGTGACGTTCGCGGATTTCGGGATCCACGTCATCGACATCAGCAATCCCAACTGGGAGATCCAGCGCGACGCAGTGCTGGAAACGCTGGCCGATCTGGGCGCTCACGAAAAGCCGATGGTGACCGTATTCAACAAGATCGACGCGGCGCCCGATCCTTTGCTGGCGCGCGCCCAGGCGGAGGAGTGGCCGAACTCGGTTTGCCTGTCGGCGCGAACGGGCGAGGGCATGAGCGAGCTGATGGCGGCGCTCGTTCGGCAGGTGCGGGACCTGTTAGGGCTCGTGCAGGCACTGGTGCCCTATTCCGAATCAGGCCTGGTACAGGACTGCTACGACTACGGCCGGGTGTTGAAGGTGGACTACCGCGAGGACGGGATCTACGTGGAGGCGGAACTGATCGAGGAGATGCGGGAGAAGCTGCGTAGGTACTCGGTCGAGTAGCCGATACCTCGCTGATCAAAGGGATGCTGCCGATCGCCACGGACCGACTGCTCCTTCGCGCCTTCACCATCGAGGACGTGGAGGCTTTGATTTCGCTTGACTCGGACCCCGACGTCCGGCGCCACCTGCACGGACCCGCTGCTCCATCGCGCTCCGAGGTGGAAGCCTGGGTGGCCAAGCTGCGTCGGACGTATCACGAGGGGTCGCGGCGGGGCTACTGGGCAGCCGAACTGGATGGTGAGTTCATCGGCTGGTTTCACCTTCGCCCTGCTGCCGATGCCGAGGACGCGAGGGGCGCGTGCGAGCTCGGGTACCGGCTAGTCAAGCGGGTCTGGAACCGGGGTCTGGCGACGGAAGGAGCGCGGGCGCTCCTCGACCTGGCGTGGGAAGACCGGGAGCCCCAGGTCATTGCTCGGACGCTGGCCGAGAACCTGCCTTCGCGGCGGGTGATGGAAAAGCTGGGCATGAGGCCGGTTCGCGAGTTCCAGTACCAGGACCAGGTTGCCATCGAGTACGCGCTGGAGAACCCGAGTGCGAGTGGATGAGTGGGTTCGAACGGCGGAGCGGCGACTGGCCTCCGCGGGCGTGGAGTCGTCGCGGCTGGAAGCGCAGATGCTTGCGGCGCACGTGCTGGGTGTCGAGCGAAGCTGGCTGCTGGCTCATCCGGAGGCCGAAGTGAACGATTTGGCCGGTGAGGTCCTGCTGCAGCGGCGAGAATCTCATGAGCCGCTGGCATACATTCTGGGGTGGCGCGAGTTCTATGGGCGCCGGTTTCGGGTGACCCCGGCCGCCCTGATTCCCCGCCAGGAGACGGAGATGCTGGTGGACGCGGTGTGTGAGCTCGCACCGGTGCCGGGATCCCGAGTGCTTGACTTGGGTACGGGCAGCGGGTGCATCGCCATCTCCGTCAAACTGGAACGGCCTGACCTGATCCTCACGGCCAGCGATGTGTCGCCTGGAGCTCTGGAGGTGGCGGAGTGGAACGCGACGGAGCTCGAGGCTTCGGTGGAGCTGGTCCTGTCGGATGGTTTCCAGGCTTTGCAAGGACGCGTTTTCGACGTGATCGTGTCCAACCCGCCCTACGTGGCGCTGGACGAGGCTTTGCCACGGGACGTGGTCGAATGGGAACCCCGCCAAGCTTTGTTCGCCGGCCACACCGGCCTCGAATTCTACAAGCG
>DATLGQ010000247.1:0-10536 GCA_035540435.1 Fimbriimonadaceae bacterium | reverse complement strand
CGAGCCCATGTCGACCGACTGGTGCTGGAGAAGGCCCTCGGACTCTATCCACCGCCTCCTCGAACGGCCCTCAACGCGAGCGTTACCGGGGTGCTCTCGTTCGAGGGCTACCGCTTGGAGAAGCTCCGCTACGAGTCGCGGCCAGATGTGCTCGTGACCGCCCACTTGTACTTGCCGGAGGGAGCAGGGCCGTTCCCGCTCGTCCTCAGTCCACACGGCCACTGGGTTGAAAAGAAGGCGACGCGATGGGTGCAAGCAAGAGCGATCAGCCTTGCGCTCTATGGCTTTGCTACCCTCGTCATCGATTCCCCGGGCTACTCCTGGGAGAACTGCGACAACGAGCGCGAGGGCATGGGCACCCATGACGACCCGTTTCTGGCCATGGGCGCGCCGGTCACCGGTCAATACGTGTGGGACGTATCGAGGGGGCTGGACTACTGCCTGACGCGCCCTGAGGTTGACGGGAAGCGAGTGGGCATAACGGGCGAGAGCGGCGGCGGCACCACCACGATCTATGCGTTCGCCTATGATGAGCGCATCGCTGCCGCGGTCCCGGTCGTTGCGGCCTCGAGCATGGAAACCCAGCCTCACAACGGCTGCTTCTGCAATCACTTGCCTGGGATCATGAACCTGGGTGATCGGAGCGACGTGCTGTCCCTCCGAGCGCCGGCGCCAGTGCTGATCATTGGAGCGTCGGACGATCCGGAGTTCCCGCCGAACGCCATGAGCCGCACGCATGCCAAGTTGCGGGAGACGTACTCACTCTTCAAGGCGGAGGAGGAAGCAAGGCTCGAAATTGTCTTTGGGCCGCACGACTACAACCGCCGCATGAGGGAAGCAATGCTCGCGTTCTTCCTGGAGAAGCTAAAGGGTGAGCCTCGACGGCCACACGTGCCTGAGCTTCGACCACTGGTTGACGGTGGCTCGAATCCGGCGCCCGCGGGGACGCTGGACGCACACGATCCAGCGCTGACGGTGCTTCCCAGGGAGGCGCGGCAGACGAAAACCTTTCGAGAGATCTTGCGCAAGAGCCTCGATGAGCCGCACCCGGCGCGGATCGACGCGGAGGGGCGCCTCGTGCCATGGGCCAAGTACGGCCGGATCGAAGATCTGCAGCCCGGAAACGTGCTGCGGCTTCACGATCCGGGCCAGCAGGCGACGGCCGACTCGATCGAACTGCCGGTGGGCAAGCTCGACCTGAGGAGCCTGATCTACCTTGGCTTAAGCGTGCCTGAGTTCCTTGCCCAGGTTCTGCATTACCGCATGCCCGGCAGACCTGAAGGTTGGGAGAAGCGCGGACTGGAGAGTGGAGACGCCCTGACGGCGATGATCGCCTCCGTCAAAACCCTGGTAGACCGGGCCGCGCCGGAGGAAGCGCCGGAACGTGTGCTGGCCCGTGGCCCAGTCGCGTCGATGACCGCCTGGTTCCTGCGGCTTCTGCGGCCGGAGATCCTTGTAGAAGCCAGCGATGCGCCGACGGCGTGGCAGGACATTCTCGAGCGTGGGCATCGGGACCTCATCCAGCCTGGCGCACGCTATCTTGCCTGGCCAGTGGCGACCGCAGTGGCCGAAACTGCGACAGGCGACGCAATTTGATGGCTCAACCCTTGCGAACTGCGCGGCGGATCGTCAAAATAAAGCACGGAGGTCTTGGTTGCTGCATTTGCTCTCCCCTTGGCAGTTTCCGAGCCTCCTTTCTTTTTTTGCGGGTAGGCGGCGCTAGAGGCTGCTAAACCGACAGTTCCGCCACGGCAAGGGCGAAGCGCGCGTGCAACGTAGGCGTCGGCTGGGGGAAGACGTGGATGGTGGTCCGCAAGGAGCCGATCGCGCCCTGGAAGGACGTCGGCACTCGCTCACCGATTGCGGTTTGTAGCGCCTGCTCCCATTCGAGCTGTGGCTCAAGCATGTCGCTGAGCTCGGTCAGGCTGACGCCTGTGAGTGCTCTCTGTTCGGCAAGACCCTGAAACGCGATGTTCGCATAAACGCATCGATGCTCGGTGTCGAACTTCACGATGGGTCTTACGCATGCGTCCGCCAGGAAGCTCACGAACTGATCCAGGTTCACGAGCCACTCGCCCTCCTCGCAATCGCGCAGCAACTGGCGATACTGTTCGCGGCTCTGCTTTAGAATCTCTTCGGCTTCCGCGCGAGCCGTTACGTCGATCCCGATACTCCAGTGAGCCCAACCATGGATGGGAAACTCGGCCGCCGCCGAGGACCACGCAATCTTCTTGCAGGCGCCTTCGCGTGTGACGATGTCGATCTCCAGATCACGGTAGTCGCTGGTGCCGGACGTCCATAGCTCCAGCGCGCGCTCGCGTTCCAGATCGTCGGGAATGAGTCGCGCAATGAAGTCCGGGCTGGCAATCTCTTGTTCCGTGTATCCGGTCGCTTGCTCCCACTCGCGATTGAAAAGCCGCAACGCCCCTTCCTCGTTGAAGGCGCAGAAGAGAACCGGCATGTGCTGCACGAAGGCTCGCAGCCGCTCCTCGTTCGTCACAACGTCCTCATAGGCCGACCGCAGCGCGGTGGCCAGCACCTGCGTCTTGTTGGTGGCGCCGAACTTGAGGCGCATGCGGTCCCAGTAGGTTGTGACGGTCTTGACCGCGATGTTGAGTCGCTGGGCGATTTCCTTGTCCGTCAGCCCTTCAGCCGCCAGTAGCAGCACATCGCGTTCGCGTTCAGACAGCCCTGTGTCCGCAAAAAAATCAGGCATAGATCCTGGATGGCCCGCCCTCTTCCCTCAGCCCTTTCGGGGCGGCTGACCAAATGGTATCTCTGGAGCCCGATCAGGATCATGTCGGCATTAAGCCCTACAGTGCGCGGGTTCGCCAGACTCGGCTAGAGGCGATCTCGGAGCACTTGCACGCCTGCGGCTCGAGCAACGAAGGGCATGGGAGGCATCGGCTTGCGCACCGTTACCTTGACCGAGACCAGGCGATCATAGCGCTGCAGGAGTCGCTCGCAGATCATGCCGGCCAGTCGCTCCAGAGTTTGCACCTGGGAATCCACGAGAACCTCTTGGACCACCTGCGCCGCCTTTGAGTAGTCGACCGTATGGCGGATTTCATCGTCCAGGGGGGCGTTGCCCTCGACCGCCATCTCCAGATCGACCAAGTAGCGATGGCCGACCGCCCGCTCTTCATCCGGAACCCCGTGGTATCCGTAGAAGTCCAGACCTTCGATGAAGACGGTGAACATGATGCCCAGTATGGGCTCATAGAGAGGAACCCGCAGCTTGCAAAGGTATCCTAAGCCACCCCATGAGCTTCATCCAGCGCACGCATGCTTGCGGCGACATCCGCTCTTCTCACGCCGGGCAGAGCGTTACCTTGAACGGTTGGGCTCACAAGGTGCGAGACCTTGGCGGCCTGTTCTTCATCGACCTGCGGGATCGTACCGGCCTCGTGCAGCTCATCTTGGATCCCGCCCGGTTTTCGAACCTGGCGGAAGTCCGGCCGGAGACTTGCCTGAGCGTCTCTGGCACGGTTCGCATGCGTTCCGAGGCAACGCGCAACCCGCGGCTGGCCACCGGCGAAGTCGAGGTCGAGGCCGAGGCCTACACGGTGCTGAGCCCGTCCAAGGCACTGCCGTTCCCGGTAAGCGACGAAGAGCAAATGCAAAGCGTCAACGAGGAACTGCGGATCAAGCACCGCTACCTCGACCTGCGACGCCCCGCCATGTACCGTAAGATGGCGATTCGAGCGGCTGCGGTCAGCAAGCTGCGACGGTTTCTTGACGAGCGAGGCTTCATTGAGACCGAGACTCCAATCATTACGAAGTCGACACCGGAGGGCGCCCGCGACTATCTCGTACCGTATCGGCTGGAGCCCGGGAAGTTTTATGCGCTTCCGCAGAGTCCCCAGCAGTACAAGCAGCTCCTCATGGTGGCGGGATTGGAGCGCTACTACCAGATCGCGAAGTGCTTCCGCGACGAGAGCCAGAGGGCGGACCGTCAGCCCGAGTTCACTCAGCTCGATCTCGAAATGTCCTTTGTGACGCAGGAGGACGTGCTGCAATTGGCCGAGGGCATGACCCGCTCGGTCGTGAACGAGCTGATCGAGGAGTTCGATCTCGAGAAGCTGCCGGTGGAGCCTTTCCCACGGCTCACTTACGATGAGGCCATGCATCTATACGGATGCGACAAGCCGGATCTGCGCTTTGGGCTGCCGCTTTTCGACGTCACCGCGGAGGTTGCCGGGAGCGATTTCGGGGTGTTTCGGAGCGCGGTGGAGGCTGGAGGCATGGTGCGTGGCGTTCGCTACCCGGGCGGCGCCGGCCTCTCTCGAAAGGACGTTGGCGTCCTCGAAGAGTTCGCCCGCGAGTTCGGAGCCAAAGGTATGGCCTCCTTGGCAGTGGTTTCTGCAGGCGAGGAGGGAGCGACGCCGGTTACCGAGCACCTGGCCGTGCGTGGCTCCATCGCGAAGTTCTTTAACCAGTGCCAACTCGAAGCGATCCTCAGGCGATCCGAGGCTCAAGTAGGAGATCTCTTGTGCTTCATCGCCGACGAGTACATGGCCGGCAACAACGTGTTGTTTCGGCTTCGCAACCTGATCGGCGACCGCTGCGGCCTGCGGGACCCGCGAATCTTGAGCTTCGTGTGGATTCTCGATTTTCCGCTCGTCGAGTGGGATGCGGAGGAGCGGAGATGGTCTGCAGTGCACCATCTCTTCACGTCGCCCAAGGATGAGGACCTGGTCTACATCGACTCTGACCCGGCGCGGATGCGAGCCGACTGCTATGACATCGTCTGCAACGGCATGGAGTGGGCATCGGGGTCCATCCGAATTCATCGTCCAGACGTTCAGGCGAAAGTATGCAGCCTCCTGGGCATCGACGAGCAGACAATGTACGAGCGCTTCGGGCACATGCTCGAGGCCTTTTCCTACGGGGCCCCGCCCCACGGAGGCATCGCACCCGGCATCGACCGCCTGGTCATGCTGCTGACGGACGATGAGAACATTCGGGAGGTCATGGCCTTCCCGAAGATCGGGAGCGGCTACGATCCGATGATGGACGCTCCAAGCACCATCGACGCGCAGCAGTGGGCGGAGCTGGGCCTGAAGCCGGCCAAGTAGAGGCTGGAGCCTCATGCTGCAGGCCCCGATAATCCTGACAGGATGATCGAAACCTCCGTTACGAGGCTCAACCTTGGCTGCGGCAGCGACCTGAGGGACGGCTGGATCAACGTGGACAAACATGCCGCGCATCCCTCCGTAGTCCAAGCAGACTTGCCGGTTCTGCCGTTTGAGAGCGACTATGCCGACGAGATCGTGCTCAGTCACGTTCTCGAACACTTCGGCTATCGGGACGGCCTCGTCCTGTGCCGGGAGATCCATCGGGTACTGAAGCCGGGTGGCCGGGCGGAAATCGAGGTGCCGGACATCGCCTGGTGCATGGCTCAGTTTCTGGGAGCTCCCGAGCCGAAGGGCTATACGGAGCCGGCGTTCGACTACAACACCGAGCATCGGTGGGGGCTGTTCGCCCAGTCGATGTGGGGCGATCAGCATCATGACGGCCTGTTCCACAAGTGGGGGTTCACCGCCCACCGATTGCTATATCAGTTGGCGCATTGCGGGTTCAGGCCCGTCGAGATCGCGTATGTGCACTCGCACGGAGTCCAATGCTTGCGGGCTACTGCCGTCAAGCCCGAACGCGGCGTCTAGGGCGGCGGGAGCGTCCTCAAGTCGGTGCAGCAAGTTCTCGGCAACCTGGTTCCTCTGGTCACGCCCTATACGGACGACTCGTCGGCCATCAGCGAGGTGCGGCTGGCGCGGCTTGTTCGGCGCGTGCTGCAAGCGGAGGTCGGTGGCATCATCGTCGCCTCGGACACGGGTGAGTACCAAGCGCTGGCGCCATCCGAGAGGAAGGAGCTTCTGGAGACCGTTCTGAGGGAAGTGCGATCCGACGTGGCGGTGCTGACGAATGTGACCGCCGACAGCACCATCCGCTGCCTCGATCTGGCCCAACACGCCTCACGCCATGGCGCGACTGCCGCGATTCTGATGCCGCCGAGCCAGGTGCTCTCTGAAGACGAACTCCTGAACCACATCCTGACCGTGGCCCGCCTGGGGCAGATCCCACTGATCATGGCAGATCCCGAGTCAAAGCTCACCGACGCGGTGCTCAAGGAGCTTTCCTCCCATTCCGACATCTCGGTCTCCACGGGCCCTAACGGGAAGCCGACCTGGAGCGACACCTTCGCGCTTCCTAGAGCTGAGGCCTCCACGCTGCACCTGTTGTCTTCGCTGCGACATGAGGCCGACCAGCCCGCATGGACGGAGATGCTCGATCAGCTGGGACGGCCTCAGGTCACTAAGAGCGCCCTGGAACTGCTCGACATGGAAGTAGGACCGCCTCGGGCCCCGGCTCGACCCCTCACGGGGGTGAAGCTGGACCAGCTTCGGCGGATCCTGTCTTGACTCACCTACCGGAGAACCTCCAACATGTGCCAGCTACGACCAAACTACTTGCCAGCCCCCTCATCGTGGCGCCCGGCCAAACTGACAGTATGAGCTGCAAGACCGGAATGGCGAGGATGTGCAGTGGCTCCAGGACGTCTTCCGCATGAGCGGCGACCGCACGGTCGATCAGAGTGTGAAGCCAGGCGACGAGATCCGGGTACGGGTGCTGTTCCAGGGGCCCAAGGGCTCGACCGCTGCCAAGCTGGTGATTGTAGACGACCAGGACAGCAACCGGCGGCTGATCATCCGGCCCGAGTAGAACCTACTACCAAGAGATGGCCGCTGGCCGCCCGTGAGACGGGTGCCCAGCGGCATCTTTCAGTTTCGAGCCTATCGGCGGGGCTCGAAGCGAACCAATGTGGCGGTGAAGATCCGGGTGGATGGATTGTAGAACCCGTTGGCGCTCACTCGCGAGCCACTGGCCAGGGATGCATAGAAATGTTCGTCGAGCATGGAGACGTTCGTGTTGGTGAAGTAGAGCGTCTGCCAGTTCGTGACGACCATCACTTCGGTGCCACTCGCCAGGTTGACGTTGTACTGGTCGCTCACTCGCATCCAGAAGCGGCTGTTCTGCGGCTCCACTCTCGTCGCGGTTCCATTGATGCCCGAATCGCTGATCCGGCCGACCAAAATGAGCTGATTCGCCGAGATCGCGTTGGCGGAGCCGTCATAGCGGCCGCCGTTGACCTGCACCGACTGAACCCGGTCGATCTGGTTGAAGAACGCCCATTCGCTCATGTGCGAGCCGTCCGAAGTTCGATAGGTGGTGTTGGAGTCCGTTCGAACCCGCACCACTGGCGCGGAAGCCGTGAAGCCGTGCTGCTCGTCCAGCCGCAGGTCAAAGAACGGTCGACCTGAGTTGGCGTCCCATTGCGAGACCCCGTCGAGCCGGCCCGTCGCCCGCAGCCTGCTGTCCGCCCCACCAAAACCCGTCGCCTCCTGGCTGCCCGATCCGCCACATCCGGCCAAAACCAGGCCGGCAAGCATCGAGGTAACGAAAACGATCCTTGTCGTGTCCATATGCTCTCCTCGGCGGGTTCCGGCCTTCCACTGGCCCATTGCGATCCGCCAATCAGGAGAAGAGCTTGACCGGGGGCCGGTTCTGGGTCTGCCGGTCCCCATAAACAAGGACCTGGCGGCACGCCACAATATCCGCAACAAGGGAGCGCCGTCTAGATCAGCCCACACGTCACAATAGGATGCGGGGAGGCTTCCCCGGGCACCCGATGGCCAGCTCTTTCGCCCACCTCCATAACCACACCGAGTACAGCCTTCTGGACGGCGCGAACCGGATTCCCGACATGGTCGCGCGGGCGGCAGAGTTGGGCATGGACAGCCTCGCCATCACCGACCATGGCGTGATGTTCGGGGTGATGGAGTTCTACATGGAGTGCGTGAAGGCCGGCGTCAAGCCGATCCTCGGCATGGAGGCCTACGTCGCTCCCAACGGCTATCAGAAGAAGAGCGGGAGGGAAGAGAACGAAACCTACCACCTGCTGCTCCTCGCCAAGGACCTCGAGGGCTACCGCAACCTCTGCAAACTCGCGACGATCGCCGCCCTCGAAGGCTACTACTACAAGCCGCGAATCGACCATGACCTCTTGAGGGCGCACAGCACGGGCCTCATCGGCACCAGCGCGTGCCTTGGCAGCGAGGTTTGCCAGGCGCTGCTGAAGGGCAAGTACGACCAGGCGCAATATCTGTCAGGCATGTACGCCGAGATCTTCGGAGAGGGCAACTTCTTCATCGAGCTTCAGGACCACCGCCTCAAAGAGCAGGCTCAGATCAGGCCCGAGCTTCTCCAGATCGCGCGCGAGCTCAAGCTCCCCACCCTCGCCACGAACGACGCCCATTACCTGTGCAAGACCGACCACAAGCCGCACGACGTGCTGCTCTGCATCCAGACCGGCTCGCTGGTGGACGACGCCAAGCGCATGCGCTTCGAGACTGAGGAGTTCTATCTCAAAAGCCCCGAGGAGATGGCCGAGCTCTTCCCGGACGTGCCAGA
Organism: Fimbriimonadaceae bacterium; assembly: GCA_035540435.1. GTDB lineage: Bacteria > Armatimonadota > Fimbriimonadia > Fimbriimonadales > Fimbriimonadaceae > DATLGQ01. The sequence continues at coordinate 2,064 of DATLGQ010000247.1, read as the reverse complement.
GGCGCTCGAAAACTCGCTACGCATCGCCGAGATGTGCAACGTCGAGCTGGGCAAGCAGCGGGCGCCGATGCCGGACCCAGACCTACCGGAGGGGGAAACGCCCACCAGCTTCCTGCGCAAGGTGGCCACCGAGCAGCTCGAAAAGCGCATTCGAAACGTCGACGAGCGTGCTCTGGAGCGGCTGAACTATGAGCTGGACGTCATCGAGAAGACCGGCTTCGAGAGCTACTTCCTGCTCGTCCGGGAGTTTGCCAACTTCACGCGCGAGAGCGGCATCTACTTCGGCGTTCGCGGTTCGGCGGCGGGCTCGCTCGTTTCCTACTGCCTCGGCATCACCGACATCGACCCCCTGGAGTACGACCTCACCTTCGAGCGCTTCCTCAACATCGAGCGCATCGCGATGCCTGATATCGACATGGACTTCGAGGACGCCCGCCGCGACGAGGTCATCCGATATGTGACCGAGAAGTACGGAAAGGACCACGTCGCCCAGATCGTCACCTTCGGAACGCTCGGCGCCAAGGCGGCGATCAAGGACTGCGGCCGGGTCCAGGGCTACTCGCCGCAGGAAACCGACAAGATCTGCAAAACGATCCCGAACCTGCCCAACATGACAATCAAACGGGCGCTGAAGGAGTCGGCCGAGTTCCGGGGGCTGTATGAGAACGATCCGAGGACGCGCGATCTGGTGGAAATCGCAAAGTCGGTCGAGGGAATCTCCCGGCATTCCGGAGTCCACGCAGCCGGCGTCGTCATCAGCAAGGACCCGCTGATGGAGCACATCCCCCTGTATCGGGGGAACGACGAGCAGCCGATCACTGCCTTCGAAATGGGGATTTTGGAGAAGATCGGGCTCCTCAAGATGGACTTCCTGGGCCTCTCCAACCTGACGGTGCTGGCCAAGGCGGTCGAGAACATCAAGACGGTCCACGGACTGGAGGTCGATGTTTCCAAACTGCCGCTCGACGACTCGAAGACTTACGAGATGCTGGGGCGGGGCGACACTGTCGGGGTGTTCCAGCTCGAGTCGGGCGGGATGACGCGCTATGTGGCGCAACTCAAACCCGAGAGCGTGCGCGAGTTGGCGGCCATGGTCGCCCTCTATCGTCCGGGGCCGATGGAGCACATCCCGCGCTTCATCGACAACAAGTTCGGCCGGGCCAAGCCGGAGTTCCTCGACGAGCGCATGCGCCCGATCCTCGAGGAGACCTATGGGATCATCGTCTACCAGGACCAGGTCTTGAAGCTGGTCCAGGCCCTCGGCGGGTTCACGCTTGGCAAGGCCGACATTCTACGGCGCGCGATGGGGAAGAAGGACGCCAAGGCCATGGCCTCCATGCAAGGCGAGTTCAAGGCCGGCTGCACCGAGCGGGGCATCTCGGAAGAGGTTGCCGACAAGGTGTGGGACATGCTGCTTCCATTTGCCGGCTACGCCTTCAACAAGGCGCACGCAGTTTGCTACGCGATGATCGCATACCAGACGGCATGGCTCAAGGCGAACTACCCGGTGGAGTATATGGCGGCGCTGCTCGCCGTGTATCGATCGAAGGAAGATCGCGTCACCGCGTTCATCGAAGAGTGCCGACGGCAAAAGATCCAAGTCCTGCAGCCAGACGTGAACGAGTCCCTCGTCGACTTCTCGATCGAACTCACAGGGAGCGCCGGCGTCTCGCCGGCGAAAGGGGCGGCCCGCGAGACGCCGGCGCTCCCAGTTAAGGCCTCGATCCGCTTCGGTCTGGCTGCCATCAAGGGAGTCGGCGAAGGAATCGTCGAGTCGATCATCCAAGATCGGAAAGCCGAGGGACCCTACCGCCACCTCTTCGAGTTCGCGGAAAGGACTAAGCCCTTCTGGCTGAACCGAACAGCCTTGGAGGCATTGGTCAAGGCCGGCGCACTCGACAGCATCGACCCTAACCGGAAGAAGCTGCTCGCCATGGTCGATGCCGCGATCTCTTTTGCCGACTCCAGCAACCGCTCTCGGCTCGCCGGTCAAGACAGCCTGTTCGGCGGAGATAGCCCCGAAAACAACATGCCCAGCTATCCCCAGCTCCCGGATGAGGAGCC